>JAIBJH010000223.1 GCA_020029455.1 Hyphomicrobiales bacterium | reverse complement strand
AGGGCGATCTCGATTTCCGTGGCACGCTGGGCGTGGACCGGGAAGCGCCCGTCGGCTTCACAGCCATCCGCCTCAATTTCGAGATTGGCGGCATCAGCGAGGAGCAGAAGGCAACACTGCTCAAGCTCACCGAGCGCTATTGCGTCGTTTATCAAACGCTCCGTAATTCGCCGCGCATCGATGTAACGATTGGTGCTGCAGGGACCTGAAGGACGGCATTTCCAACATTCAACTATTTGGTTGACTCCTTCGGGTGTGCGGGATATGCGTTCAACTAATTGGTTGAATGAGCAACATTCAGCCCCACAGACAGGAGAGAACGCCATGACCAACAAGGAATTCGCCAAGGCCTGGTTCAAGGCCATAGACGCGCAAGACTATGCCACGCTCAAGGCGATGATGGCTCCGGACCATGCCTTCCACAATCCGATGGCACCTGCCCCGCTCGGCGCTGCCGAGCACATCGGCATGATCCAGATGATGATGTCGGCCTTCAAGGGCGAACACAGCATCACGCTGATGGTCGAAGATGAAAGCCATGTGGCGGTGCGCGGCCGCTGGAAGGGCACGCACACAGGCCCTTTCAATGGCGTTCCCGCTTCCAACAAGACGGTGGATTTCACTTTCACCGATGTCATGGAGATCAAGAATGGCAAGCTCGCGCGCGAGGCGCTGGAGATGAATCCCATGGCCATCATGACGCAGATCGGCGCCATGCCCGCCGCCGCTTGAAAACCTTGGGATGACTGCATGCAAACCGGCCATGACCTGAACAGGATTTTTCACGCCCTGTCGGATCCGACACGGCGTGAAATCCTGCGCAAAGTCGCAACCGGTGAGCACTCTGTATCGGTGCTCGCCGAACCCCATAAGCTCACCCTCGCTGCTGTCTCCAAACACTTGAAGGTGTTAGAGGCCGCGGATCTGATCAGCCGCCGCAAGGCCGGGAGCTTTCAGATGATCACACTCAATCCCGAAGCGTTGAAATCCGCCGACCAATGGCTGCGTTATTACCAGCAGTTCTGGTCCAAACAGCTTGCTGCATTGAAAGACCTGCTTGAGAAAAAAGAGGACAAGTCATGACCACCGCCCACAGCCTGCGCATTTCCAGCATCATCAAGGCACCTCGCGACAAGGTTTATGCGGCTTGGACCAAACCCGAAATTCTATCCAAATGGTTTGCGCCCGGCCCACGCAATCCTCATCCCGAAGTGCTCGATGTGCGCCCCGGCGGCAAGTACAAAATAGTCATGAAGGGTGAAGAGGACTCCCCCGTGGCTGTTGGCGAATACCAGGACGTTATCGCGGGCGAAAAACTGGTTTTCACCTGGGGTTGGGAGGGAGACCCAAGCCAGCCGACGCTGGTGACGGTGACCTTCGCCGATACCAAGGATGGCACTGAAGTGGTGCTGGTGCACGAGCGCTTTGCCAATGCCGAAACCTGCGAGCACCACCGCCTGGGCTGGCAGGCCATCATGGACAAGATGCCCGGCCTCTTTGCGGCATGAACTGGGAGACCCGCATCATGACGACACGAGAGAACTGGCTCGCGGCGCGCAAGGCGCTGCTTGCCGATGAAAAAGCTTTCATGAGGCAGCGCGATGCGTTGTCTACCAAGCGGCGCGCTTTGCCGCGCTATGAGACCGGCAAGCTTTACAACTTTCAGTCTGAACATGGATCGCGCAGCCTGGCCGAACTTTTTGGACCACATAGCCAGCTCATTATCTATCACTTCATGTTCGGGGCCGATTGGCAACAGGGCTGCAAAAGCTGTTCCTTCTGGGCAGATCATTTTGATGGCATGGCGCCTCATCTTGCGGCGCGCGATGTGGCATTCGCCTGTGTCTCGATTGCGCCGCTAGAGAAACTGCTTGCCTTCAAGTCGCGCATGGGCTGGCGTTTTGACTGGTACTCAAGTGCCGGCACAAGTTTCAATGAAGACTTTGGCGTCACCGGCCAGCCTGGCCAAACCCTGGTCTATAACTACGACAAGCCAAAGGAAGACGCGGGCGAACTGCCGGGGCTCAGCGTTTTCGCCAAGGAAGGCAACACCATCTACCATACCTATTCCTGCTATGCGCGCGGGCTCGATAATCTCAACGGCACCTACCAGATGCTCGACCTTGTGCCGAAGGGCCGCGATGAGGACAGGCTGGAATGGCCAATGGCTTGGGTGAAACACCACGACCGCTACAGCGCAACTTGAGACTCATGCTATGGCGTCGGAGTTCAGCGTAGTTCTGGCTTTCAACATGCGAGGGAACTGAAATGTCTGAGATTACCGAAAATGTGAATTGGCTGGCCGTCATCGTGGGCGCCGTGCTGTCTTTCGCGCTGGGCTGGCTGTGGTACAGCCCGAAACTCTTCGGCACGAAATGGGCAGAAGGCGTTGGCGCGAAAATGCCTGAAGGCGGCGGCAGCGGCACACCTCCGATGCAGGCACTGATCGTTCAGGCCATCGGCACGTTCCTGCTGTCCTGGCTGGTGGGTGTCACAGCCAAGAACAACGCGCTGCTCACCATCATCCTGGCCGCCGTCACCTTTATGGTGCTGGTGGATGCGAGTGGCCACTTCACCAAGAAAAGCACCTATGCGCGATTGACCGAGATGGGCTTCATCGCCGCCATGGTGGTGGTGATGATCATCGTGCAGGGCATATTGTAGGGCGCCGCTACCAGGCGACCTTGTCGTCGCTGCCGCCAATCGCTGCGGGATAGCCCTTGAAGTGCGGCAGTCCATCGACAATTGGAGCGACAGCATGCTGGCACTGCTGATGCCACACCGGCTTGAACATGCCGTCCGGCATCAAGTAGGCGTTGACGCCCTTGACCGGGAAACCCGGCGGTTCCTGGTAAAGCCGTGTGCCGCAGCGCGCGCAAGTGACCCGCGGGGTGCGCAGCACTGACCAGGACACGGTCTTGCCCTTGGTTATTTTCACGCCGTCGGTGGGGTACATCGCGACCTTCACAAAGGCCGCGCTGTGGGCCTTCTGGCAGTCCGCGCAATGGCAATAGACATGGGCCATCGGTTCACCGCTGAGTTCCAGTTCAACATCACCGCACAGGCACTTGATCTTGGTTCCCATCACAACCTCCACACTGGCTGAGTTACGTGAGCCCCCACCTTCGCCGTTACTCCCAATTGATGGATGGGGCAACGGAAAGCACCCGCACGCATGGCTCCTGACAGACTGCTGTCAGCAACGTTTCCGCTTGCCCTTTTGCCGCCGCGCTTGAGCGCCTATATCTCACCCCATGGGCCATTCACGGCAGGACGGCGGATTCGCCGAAGCACCGCAGCAACTGATCGAACCTCTCCCCGCGCTGGCTGACGGCCCAAGCATGGGATCACGAGCCGGGCTTGAGGGCTTGCGGCCGGAAGCCATCCATCTTCCCATTTTCGAGCCGCACAGGCCGCCGAAGCCGCCCAAGTCGGAAGGTGGGCGCAAGTTCGAGCTGATCTCCGAATACGAACCCAAGGGTGACCAGCCCACGGCGATTGCCGAACTTGTGGACGGCGCCAATGCGCAGGAGCGCGACCAGGTGCTGCTCGGCGTCACGGGCTCGGGCAAGACCTACACCATGGCGCAGGTGATCGACCGTACCAACCGCCCTGCCCTGATCCTTGCGCCCAACAAGACGCTCGCGGCCCAGCTCTATGGCGAGTTCCAGCAGTTCTTCCCCAACAACGCGGTGGAATATTTCGTCTCCTATTACGACTACTACACGCCGGAAGCCTATGTGCCGCGCTCCGACACCTATATCGAGAAGGAAAGTTCGATCAACGAGCAGATCGACCGCATGCGGCATTCGGCGACGCGCGCGTTGTTGGAGCGCGATGACGTGGTGGTCGTGGCTTCCGTCTCCTGCATCTACGGCATCGGCGATGTCGAAACCTATTCGGCGATGACCTTCGCCATCAAGAAGGGTGCGCGCTTCCCGCAGCGGCAATTGCTCGCCGATCTCGTGGCTCTGCATTACCGGCGCAATGACCAGAATTTCGTGCGCGGCACCTTCCGGGTGCGCGGCGATACGATTGAGCTGTTCCCATCGCATCTCGATGACCGGGCCTGGCGCATTTCGCTCTTCGGCGATGAGGTGGAGGCGATCACCGAATTCGATCCGCTCACGGGCCAGAAGCGCGCCGAACTGGAGCAGGTCAAGGTCTATTCCAACTCGCATTACGTGACGCCCAAGCCCACGCTGGAACAGGCGGTCTCACGCATCAAGGAAGACTTGCGGCTGCGCCTTTCAGAATTCAACGCCGCTGGCCGCATCCTCGAGGCGCAGCGCCTCGAGCAGCGCTGCATGTTCGATATGGAAATGATGATCGCCACGGGAAGCTGTGCGGGCATCGAAAACTATTCGCGCTATCTTACGGGCCGCAAGCCGGGCGAGCCGCCGCCCACGCTGTTCGAATATCTGCCAGATAATTGTCTTGTCTTCATCGACGAAAGCCATGTCACAGTGCCACAAATCGGCGCCATGTTCCGCGGCGACTTCAACCGCAAGGCAACGCTCGCCGAATATGGTTTCCGCCTTCCTTCCTGCATCGACAACAGGCCGCTGCGCTTCGAGGAATGGGACGCCATGCGGCCGCAGACCATCTATGTCTCGGCCACGCCCAGCAAGTGGGAGATGGAGCGC
>JAIBJH010000222.1 GCA_020029455.1 Hyphomicrobiales bacterium | reverse complement strand
AAAGATCCCTTCGCTGGCGTCCTTCCTGTGCCGAACAGCAACACTTGCGGCCCCACAAATGGAAACTATTCTGGAAACACACCCTTGAGCCCAGGCGTTTATTGCGGCTGGCACAATTTCAACAGCGGCTCAAACGTCACGTTGGCTCCCGGCCTATACATTATCAAGAACGGCGGCTGGAACGTGAACGGCGGCAACTGGACCGGCACGGGCGTCACATTCTATTTCGCGGATACGTCCAAGATTCAGTTCAACAGCGCGGTTTCGGCCACGCTCTCGGCCCCCACCAGCGGCACCTACAAGGGATTCCTCTTTGCGGAGAAGGAAGGCCTCAGCGACTCCCAGTTCATCATCAATGACAACCTCGGTTTCGGCATGGAAGGCAATATTTATCTGCCCAGCCGGGAAGTGGTGTTCAACTCGAACAGTTCCCTGCGCAGCAAGAAGATGACCGTGGTCAGCCGCACGATGATCCTCAACAACGTCAAGTGGAAGCTCCAGGCCTACGAGCAGGATAACAGTGGCGAGAATGCCGAAGTCCGCCTGACCAAGTAATCATCTGATTCCGTGAATTGGCTTTCGCCGCGTTCCTGCTCTATGGAGGCGGCCAATGACCCATTCAGTCCCAAAAGTAGGCCTTGTCCAGCTCGGCTGCCCGAAGAACCTCGTCGACAGCGAACGCATCCTCACGCAGCTCCGGGCCGAAGGCTATATGATCGCACCCGGCTATGACGATGCCGATGTGGTGATCGTCAACACCTGCGGTTTCCTCGATTCCGCCAAGGCAGAGAGCCTTTCCGCCATCGGCGAGGCGCTGGAAGAAAATGGCCGGGTGATCGTCACCGGCTGCTACGGCATAGAGGATGAAGCAATCCGCAAGGCGCACCCATCGGTGCTTGCCATCACTGGCCCGCACCAATACGAAGCTGTGGTGAAGGCGGTGCATGAAGCGCTGCCACCCGTGCACGATCCAAAGATGGATCTGGTGCCGCCGCAGGGCCTGCATCTTACGCCCAGGCACTATGCCTATCTCAAGATTTCGGAAGGCTGCAACAATCGCTGTTCCTTCTGCATTATTCCGTCCATCCGCGGCGATCTTGTCTCGCGGCCCGCTGCTGCTGTTCTCTATGAGGCGGAGCGGCTGGTGAAGGCGGGCGTCAAGGAACTGCTCGTCATCTCGCAAGACACATCGGCCTATGGCATTGACGTGAAGTATTCGGCGTCGAAATACCGGGGCCGCGAGGTGCGGGCGAAGTTCTTCGATCTGACGAAGGAGCTGGGTGATCTCGGCGCCTGGGTACGGCTGCATTATGTCTATCCCTACCCTCATGTGGATGATGTGATCCCGCTGATGGCGGAAGGGAAGGTGCTTCCCTATCTCGACATTCCATTCCAGCATGCTTCGCCCACCGTGCTGAAAGCCATGCGGCGGCCGGCAAACCAGGAGAAGGTGCTGGAGCGGCTAGCCAAGTGGCGGAGCATGTGCCCGGACATCGCCGTGCGCTCCACTTTCATCGTGGGCTTTCCGGGCGAGACCGATGAGGACTTTGAGTACCTGCTAGAATGGATGAAGGAAGCAAGGCTCGAACGCGTGGGCTGCTTCAAATATGAGCCCGTATCAGGTGCGGTTGCCAATGATCTCGGCTTGCCACAGGTGCCCGACGAGGTGAAGGCCGAGCGTTATGACCGCTTCATGGAGGCGCAGCAGGCTATTTCGCAGGATGTGTTGCGCGGAAAGATCGGCCGCGAAATCAATGTACTGATCGATGACATTGACGCAGAGAATGAAGAAGCCGTGGCGCGCTCGCCGTGGGATGCGCCTGAGATTGACGGCAATGTCTTCATTCCCGGCGCCACCGATCTCAAGCCCGGCGACATGGTGAAAGTGCGCATCACAGACGCCGAAGAGTATGATTTGATTGGTGAGCTTGTCTGAATTTCTCCCTCACGCCACTGGCGCGGGGGAGAAGGACACTTAAAAATCGCGTTCCTCTACAAAGAAGCCGTAGAGGCTGGTCAGGAATGTCACCGTGAAGATGGTGACGAGCCAGCTTACAAGTTGCTGAACAACCGAGGCGACCATTGCGCCTCCCCCGCCGCTGCTGGCGCTGAGAAGTGCCGCAAGGCCTCCAAGCAATGTTCCAATCAACAAGGCGGCGATGATGACGATGACTCCCGCCATGCAGAGCTGCAACGCGTTCCCGGTGGTCCGCGCCAGCGCTTCCCTCATGGTGAAGCCGTTATTGCCGATAGCGATGGCTGGCAGTTTCACCATCAGGCGATAGGACAGAGGAATTGCAAAGAGGCCGGCCGCCGCCATTGTCAGTCCGCCTGCGGCGGCGGTGCCCAATCCGATCATGACCGTCGTGAGGGAAACCAACGCCACAAGAGGAATGCTTGCCACGGTGACGATCAGAATGACCAATAGCGTATTGCCGAAATAGCGCCAGACAACCCTGTCCAGCCGCAACCGCGCCATGCAAAGCGGGATTTCATCCATCAATATATAACGGTGCCAGCTCACGGCGATTGAGGAGAAGACCAGCATGGACAATGCACCGAGCGCGAGGTAGCCCAGACCTGCTTGGCCATTGCGGGCAATTGCTGCGGGATCGGTTGCTTCCGGATCGATATGTGGCAGCGTGAAATCAGCAGCAAGGCCGAGCGGCAGCAGAATAGCAAGCCATGGCCAGCTCACATGCCAGGCAAACCTGATGTTATTGAGGACCGAGCGAAGCGCGTGACTCAAGACGCCAAAGACAGGAAGTTTTCTCATTTCGGCTTTGCCACCTTTGCCGGCAGCTTGCGTTCAAACTCGAACATGTAGTCGCGGACCAAGGGCAAGGCGCGCGCATTCTTGGTGAGCTGCAGTTGGAAGTTCATGTGCTTGCCATGGCTGAAGGAAAGCTCGCTGGCAATCAGATAGAATTCCCACATGCGGCAGAAGCGCTCGTCCATCATGGCAACGATTTCCGGGCGATGAGACTGAAAGCGGCGTTCCCACTCGGCCAAGGTCTTTGCGTAGTGCAGCCGCAGGATTTCAATATCGGTGACCCAAAGCCCTGATTTCTCGACGGCAGCCAGCGTTTCAGACAGCGCAGGTGAATAGCCGCCGGGGAAAATGTAGCGGCGGACCCCCAAAATACTGCACGCCCACATGCTCGAACATGCCGACGGAGACGATGCGGTCAAACGGGCCTTGCACATGGCGATAGTCCATAAGCTCGAAGCGCACGCGTTTGTCGAGGCCACGCGCCTTGGCTCGTTCTTGCGCAAGCGCCAATTGTTCCTTTGAAAGTGTAACGCCTACCACTTCCACATCAGCCACTGCCGCAAGATAGAGCGCCATGCCGCCCCAGCCGCAGCCAATGTCGAGCACGCGCTGGCCCGGTTTCAAATCCAGTTTCGCTGCGATGTGACGGAGCTTGTTCTGTTGTGCCTGCTCCAGCATGTCGTCGTCGTTGGCAAAGTAGGCGCAGGAATAATGCAGGTCCTGATCCAGCCACAGGCGATAGAAGTCATTCGACAGGTCGTAGTGGTGGCGCACATTGGCGCTTGCTGCCTTGGCGGTGTTGCGTTGCTTCAAGCGCTTCAGGCGCTTCATGGTGCCGCGCACCAGTTGCTGCAACGGGTGGCTGCGCAGGTTTCCGCTGTTCAAGGCAAAGAGCGTCAGGAAATCGCGGATGGTGCCCTGCTCGATCACCAGCGTGCCGTTCATGTAAGATTCGCCGGCATGGAGCTCGGGATTGACGAAGAGTTTCCAGGAAAGCGCAGGATCGGTCATCCGCACGGCAACGCGCGGACCCTCACCACCGGAATAGGATGATGATCGCCCATGCGCATCCGTTACGGTCAAGGAACCGCGTTGGACGAATCGTTTCAGAAGACTGTCTAAGAACATCAAGAGTGGAATACTGTCGTGCTTCTTCGAGGGATTTTCAAGGCGCTTGTCTTCTCGGTTGCTATCACACCTCAAACTCAAACACGATATAGGCCGCATCCTTTGCGGAAGGATTGCGCATGTCGTGGGGCACGCCAGCACCGAAATACGCAACACCCGCTTCATGCAGCCGCTTGCCTTGCGTTTCAATGGTTCCGGAAAGAAGGACGATCGCCACATCATATTTGTCGGTATGCGCGGCGTAACCGCCGTTCGCCGGCATGCGCGTCACATGGCAGTGCAGCCGCCGCAGGCCGGCAGTTGCCATGTCGAATAACAAAGGTGACGAGTCGTCAGCATTGCCTGCCAGCTGCGGCCGGCAGTCAAAAACAGATGTAAAAAGGGGCGATTGGCTGGCATCTCCCGATGTGCCGTCGCGGCGCTTTCTGGCCCTCCACTTGAACATGAGATAGGTCACCGGCCGAGATGAATTGTTCCTGATCGTATGGAACTGCCCCGGCGGATAGTAGCTGAACATGCCCTTGGCGAGTTTGTAGGCACGCGGGTTTGGATCATCCTCAGATCTCGGCAGCACGATTTCCGCCTCGCCGTCGAGCACGATGAGAAGCTCCTCCTCCACATGCTGATGTGGTGGATGTGGCGAATGCCCGGGGCTCAACACTGAGACATGACATCCCATGGCCGATAGATGCGGCGTCTTGCCGTCAAATAAAAAGTATGGAACCCAGCCGTCACGCTCCGAGGCCTGCAGAGGCATAGCGAGCGGGCGAATGACTTCAGTAATTTCAGGTTTCGGCGCGGCGACGATTTGGTTACGGGACGGATCACCCTCCCCGGCCATCACGACAACTGGCGGCAGCCCGTCGTCCAGGAAGCTAAACGGCCACTCCAGTTGTTTCGGATCGTACATGCGGACGGGGCGGTCTGCCGCCGCGTATTGTATCAGCAGCGCGAAGCGCACGCCTGCCTCCTGCAGATTATGTGTGCCATGCCACAGGCGTCCGTCAAAGGCGATGGCGTCACCTGCATGAACATCTGGCTCGATCACTTGCGATTTGGCGTCCAACTCCTTTGCCCAAGCCTCGACGCGAGCCCTGGACACATCATTCCGTCTCACTCCCATTGCGTGGGCTTTTTCCTGGATCGACATGCCGAAGCGGTGTGACCTGCTCACGCAATTTAGCGCGGACTGATGGCTCACATTCTCAATGCCTATCCAGATGGAGAGAAAGCCGCCCTGCGGGTGGCTGCTTTCGATGTCGCAATGCCAGGGATGGACCTGGTTCGGCGCCCTGCGAAGTACATCCACGCCCCACAGGATGACGTTTGGCCCCAACATGGCTTTTGCCAAGGACAGAATGGCATCCCTTCCCGCCAGGCAATAGTAGAAGTGGTCGGCGGCGCCCCGGCCCTTCGGCCACCATATGGGCTTTTCCGCTGCCCTACTGCCTTCATGTTGAACAACCGCCTCACACTCTTCAGGTGAAAGCAGCCCGGGCAGTACGGTGAAGCCCTGATCCAGCAACTGATCACAGTGGGATGTTGTCATGCTTCTTCCAGGGATTTTCAAGGCGCTTGGCCTTGAGCATGTCGAGCGCCCGCGCGATGCGCCGGCGCGTCGAATGCGGCATGATCACATCATCGAGGAAGCCACGCTCCGCCGCAACAAAGGGGTTGGCAAAGCGCGCCTTGTAGTCGGCCTCTCTGGTTGCGATCTTGTCCTTGTCGGAGAGTTCGGCGCGATAAATGATTTCGGCCGCGCCCTTTGAACCCATCACCGCAATTTCCGCTGTCGGCCAGGCGTAGTTTAAGTCACCGCGCAGATGCTTTGAGGCCATCACCACATAGGCCCCGCCATAGGCCTTGCGCGTGATCACCGTGATCTTGGGCACGGTGGCCTCCGCATAGGCATAGAGCAGCTTGGCGCCGTGCTTGATGAGACCGCCATATTCCTGCGCCGTTCCCGGCAGGAAGCCCGGCACATCGACGAAGGTGATGATCGGAATATTGAAGCAGTCGCAGAAGCGCACGAAGCGCGCACCTTTCCGGCCAGCATCGGAGTCGAGTACCCCCGCCAGCACCATGGGCTGGTTGGCAACGATGCCGACGGTACGGCCCTTCATGCGGGCAAAACCGCAGATGATGTTCTTGGCGTGGGCTTCCTGGATCTCAAAGAAATCTCCGCCATCGGCCGTCTTCAGGATCAGCTCCTTCATGTCATAGGGTTGGTTCGGATTGGCGGGGATCAGCGTGTCGAGGCTTTCATCAGTTGCTTCGGCGTCATGGAAGCCGGGGATCACCGGCAATTCCGCCATGTTGGACGATGGCAGAAAATCAATGAGGCGGCGCATCTGCAGCAGCGCCTCCACATCATTTGCGAAAGCCTTGTCGGCAATCGAAGACTTGGTGGTGTGGACCGAGGCGCCACCCAATTCCTCTGCCGTGACGGTTTCGTTGGTCACCGTCTTCACCACATCGGGGCCGGTCACGAACATGTAGCTCGTGCCCTGCACCATGAAGATGAAATCGGTCATGGCGGGCGAATAGACATCGCCGCCCGCGCATGGCCCCATGATCACCGAAATCTGCGGGATGACGCCGGATGCCAGCACATTGCGCTGGAATACTTCGCCATAGCCGCCGAGTGCATCAACGCCTTCCTGGATGCGCGCGCCACCAGCATCAAAGAGGCCGATGATGGGAGCGCGGTTCTGCAGGGCCATGTCCTGCAGCTTGGTGATCTTGCGGGCATGAGCTTCCGACAGCGAGCCACCGAAGACAGTGAAGTCCTTGGCGAAGACATAAACCAGGCGGCCATTGACCGTTCCCCAGCCTGTGACCACGCCATCGCCCGGTGTCTTCGTCTTCTCCATGCCGAATTCGGTGCCGCGATGTTCGACGAACATGTCGAACTCCTCGAAGGAATTGGGATCGAGGAGCAGCTCGATACGCTCGCGGGCCGTGAGCTTGCCCTTGGCATGCTGGGCATCGATGCGTTTCTGGCCGCCACCAAGCCGTGCTTCAGCCCGTTTGCGATCAAGGACTTCCAAGATTTCCTGCATGATCCCTGCCCCTTGCTGTTCCAGCGCATCAGACGAGCAAGCGGAATCGCTTGCGAAGTGAAAGATGCGCCAGACTTAAAATTCTACAGCAACTCATCGACGGTCAATTGAGTTCAATTGACCGTCGGTTGCTGTAGCGGTTGTAAGCAGTCCGCCGAAGGGGGTCAAATTGGCCTCAAGACCAAACCGGCCTTCGCCTCAACGTCGTCTTCGTGAGCTTCTCAAGACTATTGTTGGAGGGAGATCTGCCGAGTGGTGACCCACTGGTGGAATGTAGCGAGAAGTAGCATTTTCACCGCGCGGTGTCAAGGACTATTTTCGTGTTTCAGGAAAATTACCCATTTTCCAGCAAAATGGGCTTTCCATGGGGTGTGGCGCGGGCGGCGCGGTCCCAGGCATCAATGCGGGAGAGTCGTTCCGGCGTGCTCATCAGGCCCTTGGCTTCAACAAGGGCTTCGAGGGCCGCAAGCCAGCTCTCGTAATATGGGCGATCAGGTTCCGCCTTCAGTTCCGCACCCAGCTTTTCGGCCCATTCGTTCCAGGTGAAGCAGCCCTTCTCGTGCAGCTTCACCGTCATGGCGAAAGCCTCCGCCTCCCAAGGCGCGTTGAAGGGTGCTTCGGGTTCAGGCTTTCTCAAGATAGGGTTCCCAGAGGTCGAGGCAGACAGTGTCCCTGCTGCCATTGGCCCAAAGTTCATGCGCGGTGAAACGCACGGAGTAAAGCCACTCGGAAGCCGACTTGTCTCCGCGTGCCGAGGCATCGGCGAAGGCGAAGTTGCCATGCACCGCAACAACCTCGCCCGCCTTGCCGGTGGCATAGCCCGGCAGCCTTGTATG
>JAIBJH010000040.1 GCA_020029455.1 Hyphomicrobiales bacterium | reverse complement strand
GCTGGAAGATTTGGGCGTCACCGATGTGCCCGTGGTAGGCGTGGCCAAGGGGCCGGACCGGGATGCGGGGCGTGAGCATTTTTATGTGCCGGGGCGGCCTTCCTTCATGCTCGAGGCGCGGGACCCGGTGCTTTATTATGTGCAGCGGCTCCGGGATGAGGCGCACCGTTTTGCCATCGGCAGCCACAGGGCCAGGCGTGCCAGGGCCATCGGCGTTAACCCGCTGGACGACATTCCCGGCATAGGACCCACGCGCAAGAAAGCCTTGCTCCAGAGCTTTGGATCGGCGAAAGCCATAGCGCGGGCGGGCGTCGGCGACCTGGCGGCCGTTAACGGCGTTAGTAAGCAGTTGGCACAATCCATTTACGATTATTTTCATACAGACGGGCAATGATCGGGCCATGGCAAAGACGCAGAGCCAATTCCAATACAGCATGAAAAGTTCCAAGATTTGGAACCTCCCGAACCTGTTGACCTATGGGCGTATTGTGGCTGTGCCTCTGGTAGCGGCGCTTTTGTTGTGGACTGACAAAGCTGAAGCTTTGACAGGGCTTGGCGTGTTGGCGGCCCGGTGGATTGCGCTTGCCATCTATATCGCCGCTGCCATTAGCGATTTTTTCGATGGCTATCTGGCACGGCGCTGGCAATTGCAGTCATCGCTGGGGCGCATGCTCGATCCCATCGCCGACAAGGTTCTGGTGGCGGTCGTGCTGCTCGTTTTGTGCGGCGACCAGATCCTCAGGGGCGGGCATGTGTGGGCTGCCATCATCATTCTGGCGCGCGAGGTGCTGGTGTCAGGGCTTCGCGAATATCTGGGGCAGTTGCGCGTTTCGGTTCCAGTGACACAGATCGCCAAATGGAAAACCGCTGTGCAACTTATCGCGGTAGGCTTTTTGATTGCGGGTCCGGCGGGCGATACCATCGTGCCCGGCGTCACCTGGATCGGCATCGCGGGCCTGTGGATTGCGGCGGGTCTTACGCTTTATACTGGGTATGATTATTTCCGGGCTGGCATCCGGCACGTGGTTGGTGAATGAAAGTTTTGTATTTCGCGCGCTTCCGGCAACTGATCGGGCGCGCTTCGGATGACATCGAAATTCCGGCTGATGTCGCGACGGTTGAGGATCTCCTCAACCATTTGATTGCGACAGATGCCAGCTGTGCCGCGGCCTTCGCCGATCGCAAGATCATCCGCGTGGCGGTGAACCAGTCCCATGTGAAGATGGATCATTCATTGGTGGGTGCAACAGAAGTTGCGTTCTTCCCGCCTGTGACGGGCGGCTAGGCAATTCATGCGCCTTAATGTCTATCTGCAGCGGGCGGGCGTGGGTTCGCGCCGCGAGGCGGAGCGGCTCGTTGAGCAGGGCCGTGTTGCGATCAATGGCAAGGTGGCGGCGGCGACAACGCCCGTTAATGACAGCGACAAGGTGCATGTCGACGGTAAGCCTGTCGCGCCATCAACAAAAGCATTGCCGCGCCTCTTCCTTTTGAACAAGCCGCTCGATGTCCTGGTGACGCACCGTGATCCGCAAGGACGCAAGACCGTCTTCGATCTTCCTGCACTCAAGCCGCCTTTGTGGAAGAAGAACATGCCGCGGGTGATGACGGTCGGCAGACTTGACGTGAACAGCGAGGGCCTGCTGGTGCTTTCTTCCGACGGGCCGCTGGCGCAGGCAATGATGCATCCCAAGGCGGCACTGGCGCGCGTTTATCGTGTTCGCGTGAAGGGCAGGCTCGGCGAGAAGCAGATTGCGGAGCTGAAGCGTGGCGTCACCATCGACGGTGCGCGTTATCTTGGCGCTGAGTTTGTGGAAGAGGCGGAACTCGGAGGACGAAGTAATGCCTGGTATCGCGTCACCTTGCGCGAAGGCAAGAACCGCGAAATTCGCAAGATCTTCGAGCACTATGGCTGCTTGGTGAACCGCCTGATCCGTATCCAGTACGGGCCGTTTGAACTCGGCTCACTCAAGACCAGCGAAATCCGCGAAGTGCCGGCGGCGCTGGTGGAACGTTTGGTTAAGACGCTAGCAGGTTAAGGAAGATTTTACGCTTCACCTTAAGCGGGCATTGGAAATTTCACTCTACCTTGGTTTGACAGGGGAAAGTGAGATGCGTTTTCTCAATATCATTCTTTGTTGTTTGCTTTTAAGTGGTTTTGGTTTGCTGTCATCTGTATGGGCGGCGGACGACGTTGCCACCTGCCTTGCGAGCGATCCGTACAAAAACATAGATGCTGCGTATGGCCAATGTGACGTTGCGCTGCATGTGCAGGGACTCGATGCCAAGACGCGGGCCAAGCTCTTACTCAAGCGCGGCATGGCACTCAGCGCGGCCGACAGATTTGACAATGCAATTGCTGATTACAGCGAGGCCGTGAACCTGGACGCCACGCTCAATGATGCACGCGAGAGGAGAGCCTGGGCGTACCTGAACAAAGGCGACTTTGAGACGGCCTATGATCAGTTCACTGCTGCTCTTGCTGAAGAGGGAAATTCTGCTGATGCTCTGTATGGCATTGGTTGGCTGATGAACAGATGGGAGCGCTTTGACGAGGCAGAAAAGGCCTACCGCCAGTCCATTGCCGCGGACCCTGAGTATTTTCTGGCGAGAGAGGCTCTTGCCTTTCTTCTCGGTAACAGAAAACAGGATTTTGATGCATCCATTGCAGCCTACAACGAAATCCTAGCGTATGGCAGGGAAAGGCTCGATGCGGTTGAATTCCGGAGCATCGGCAGTTTTGATACGAAGAGCTACTATGACCTCATTGTCCTGGCACGGGCCGAAATCTCCCAAATGGCCGGCCGATTCTCTGAGGCAAAAGCCGGATACCTGGAACTCAGTTCACGCTATCCCAAGTCATTTGTTCCGATTGCAGGGCTCGCCACAGCGGAACTCAACGAAGGCAAGTATGAAGAGGCCCTTGGCAGAGCAAAAACCGGACTTGAGCTCTGTACCATTCTCACGAGCGGATATTACTGTTCTGAAGTAGCTGGCACAGCGCTTTCTGCGGCATGGAGTCTGCAGAGGTATGAAGATGTCAAGATCACTGCCGAGGCCATAATCAAGTTGAGCATACCTGAGTTCCGAAAGTCAGAAGCCCACTATATGAGAGCGCTCTATCACAAGAAGCTGGGCCACATGGACGCGGCCAAGGCCGACTTCATTTCTGCGATCGCCTGCAGCGAGTGCCTCAGACACGTGGTCGCTCAGAAACTCGAAGAAAATGGGTACTACGAGAGCAATGTTCCGGACCCCGATGGGCAGCGACTAATCAATGGTCTCGACGCCTGTTTACTTGATCCGGAGTGTTTGTCATGAACTTGCTCAATACACCTGCATGCGTATGCGCCCTTCTAACGGCCGTGTTCCTGGGCGGCCCGGCGGCGGCTGAAGATCAGCTACAGACATGTCTCGGCTCTCAGGCCAAGCTTTGGGGCAAGAAGTGGCTTGAAGCATGCAGGACCCTGGCGGACGATCCGAAGCTCGGCGCGCATGGTAGAGCTAAACTTCTCTATACAGTTGGAACTACTTTGCCGTCAGCCTCGGACTTGCCCTATGAAGAGAGAAACTCTCTGGCGGTTGAGTACCTAGTCAAATCCCTGACTGTCGATCCTACGTTTCGCGACAGCTATTTCGCGCTCACCTTATATGCATCGGACGTTGAGAAGGTACGAGTTCTCAATGTGATTGACGGCGGCCTCAAGGCTCTGCCGAATGATCCTGAGCTCTTGGCTCAGAAGGCGGCCTATGGCGCGGGCCTTGCCAATCCTGATGATGTTGAAGGAGATTGTGACCGCGCGTTCAAGGCGGCACCAGAAGACGTCATCGTCGGATTCCTGTGTGGAGACGCATACCGAGCTATTGGAGAGAAGGAAAAGGCCCTGGTGGCTTACAAGCATGCAACGAAGAACTATCCAATGGTAAATGGTGATTTCTACAAGCACATGCGGCTCTCCAACCCGTTCTACAAAGCAGCGGAACTTGAATCGGAGTTTGGGCGACATGCTGAAGCAGCAGATACGCTCTCCAGCTATGCAATTCGTGAACCGGATGTGCTTACAGAAGAGCTGCATCAAAAACGCGCAGGCTATCTTGAGGCGGCAGGACGATACAGAGAAGCGGCGGAGGATTACGAGCATGCCGCACAATCCCAGATACCCAAATTTCCGGTACAACAAATGCGCATGAAGCAGATGCTCAATCTGGCTCGTGCCGGGGATTACGGGAAAGCAAAGGCGATGGTTGACGCATACGCGCGCCCAGGGAAGTTGAAGGAAATTCTGCAGCTTCAAGTGAAGCTCAAGAACACAACTGTTCCCGGCCTTGTCATCACCGGAAAGTTTGATAAGCCAACGCAGTTTGCGCTCGATCAGTGCCTACGCGATCTCAATTGCATTGATTCAATTGATCGACGCTCGCTTTAGGCAGCCTTGCCGCGCACCAGGTTTGAGTAGGCATCCATCAAGGTGCGGCTCATGTTGCCGGGTTTGAAAGTATAGGGGCCGATTTCGGCGACGGGCGTCACTTCGGCGGCGCTGCCCACGATGAAGCACTCATTAAAGGTCTTGAGCTCTTCCGGCATGATGCGGCGTTCGATCAGTTCGATGCCTTCCTTCTTGGCTAGTTCCACGACGGTCTGGCGGGTGATGCCGTTGAGGAAGCAATCGGCAATCGGCGTATGGAGCGCACCGTCGCGGATGAAGAAGATGTTAGCGCCGGTGCATTCGGCAACGCGGCCCTGCCAGTCCAGCATCATGGCGTCGGCATAGCCCTTCTTCTCGGCCTTGTGCTTGGAGATGGTGCAGATCATGTAGAGCCCTGCCGCCTTGGCGTGGACGGGCGCGCATAGCGGATCGGGCCTTCTGTATTCGGCGATGTCGAGCCTGATGCCCTTCATCTTGGTTTCCGGATCGAACATGGAAGGCCAAGCCCAGGTGGCGATCGCCACATGGATCTTGTTGTTCTGGGCCGAAACCGCCATCATTTCCGAACCGCGAAAAGCGACGGGGCGCACATATTGGTCGCCGCCCCCATTCTTCTCCACCACAAGGTCCTTCGCCTTGTTGATTTCATCGTCGGAGAAGGGCAGGTCGAAATCCATGATATTGGCCGATTTGCGGAAGCGCTCGGTGTGTTCCTTCGTCTTGAAGATCTTGCCGGCATAGGCGCGCTCGCCTTCGAAGATAGACGAGCCATAGTGCAGGCCGTGGGTCAGCACATGCACCTTGGCTTCTTTCCAAGGTACAACCTCGCCATTGAACCAGATGACACCTTCGCGTTTGTCAAAAGGTATGATGGCGGACATGGTTCCGAGTCTCCGGCTATTTTGCAATGCAGCAAAGTCGTGCGATAGAGATACATGAAGCGGGCTGCAGTGCCGCACATGAGGCTTAGCCTTTCGTGCGGACCGCAGCCAATTACATATGACGGTAACATAGCTGGAAAATATGTCAACATGGCTGACATAAAATTGCATGGTCCCCTTAGCGACATCGATGGGGCTGTGCTTGTGGAAATGCTGTTCTTTGCCTACCGGGATTTCGTTGCGGATGCGGATGACATGTTGGCTCAGCAAAGCTTCGGCAGGGCGCATCACCGTGTTCTGCACTTCATCGGCCGCAGCCCCGGCATGACGGTGGCGCAACTTCTCGACATCCTGCGCATCACCAAGCAGTCGCTCAGCCGGGTGCTCAAGGAACTCATCACGCAGGGCTATGTCTATCAGAAAGAAGGGCCAGAAGACCGCAGACAACGGCTTCTTTATCTCACGGCGGAAGGCGGGGCCCTCTGGCGCAAGCTGATTACCCCGCAGATCGAAAGATTCCGCGATGCCGTGCGCCGGTCAGGCGAGAAGGATGGCCAGCTCTATCGCGAGCTTCTGTTGCAACTGGTCAATTCCGAAAACCGCGATGCCGTGCAGCAATGGATCATGCGGGCCGGCCAGAAGGACAGGCCCGTCTGATGGTTCGTGGGCAAGACCAGCATGTCCTGATTGTCGATGACGACAGGCGCATCCGGCAATTGCTCGCGTCTTATCTTTCGCAGAACTATTATCGCGTTACACAGGCTGGAAATGCCGGGGAGGCGCGCAAGGCCATGGCGGGACTTTCCTTTGATGCCGTGGTGCTTGATGTGATGATGCCGGGCGAAAGCGGGGTCAGTTTTGCAAAGACCTTGCGGGAAGAAGGAAGCGTGGTTCCTGTTCTCATGCTTTCCGCATTGGGCGAGGCGCAAGACCGGATCAGCGGCCTTGCGGCGGGCAGCGACGATTATCTGGTGAAGCCCTTCGCGCCGGAGGAGCTTCTCCTGCGGCTACACAATCTCCTGAAGCGGAACCAGGCGACAGCGCCTTCCGTCAAGTCCGTGCGCTTCGGCGATTGCGTGTTCGGCATGGAGAGCGGTGAGCTGACACAGAGGGGGGAGCGCATCCACCTTACCGGACGCGAGAAGGACATCCTCAGGATTCTCGCTGCGGCGCGCGGCCAACCCGTTGCGCGCAATCTCTTGCAGCCGCAGGGCGCTGATGAGGCGGCGCGGGCCATTGATGTGCAGGTGACAAGGCTTCGCCAGAAGATCGAGGATGATCCGGCGGCGCCTCTTCATTTGCAGACCATCAGGGGGCTAGGTTATTGCCTCTATGCGGAGCCAGTTGAATGAGCCAGGGATTTTACTACCGCTTCAATCGCTGGCTGGAACGCTATGCGCCCACCGGCCTCTACCGCCGTGCCATGCTGATTCTCATAGCTCCCGTGCTCCTTTTGCAAGGGCTGATGGCGGGTTTCATCCTCGACCAGCATTGGGACAATGTGACGAAGATTCTGGGCCGCTCGCTTTCCCGCGAGATTGGGCTTCTCGTTGAGCTTTACGAAAAATCCGACAAGTCCGACGCGGCAACTGCGGAAGTTGAGCGTTTGGCGCGCGAGAGGTTGCGACAGGAATTGCATGTACTGCGCGGCACCCAGCTTCCCACCAACAGCGTGCCTGCATTCTATGAAATCTTTGATATCAAGATGCAGCAATATCTGGCGCGCGAGACCAAACGCCCATTCTACATCGACAGCGAAGCTTCCAATGGAAATGTTGAGATCCAGGTTCAGGTCGAACCTGGCCTGATCTTCCAAGTCATCACCGATGCGGAGCGTGCACGCGCATCGTCCACGCCCTTGCTGCTCTCAATGATGCTTGGGTCATCCCTGCTGCTTCTCGGGATTGCCGCCATTTTCCTGCGCAACCAGATCAGGCCGATCCTTGAGCTCTCGAAAGCCGCAAAGGATTTCGGCATGGGCCGCGATACAGGCGATTTCCAACCGCGGGGTGCTTCCGAAATCCGCGAGGCGGGCCTCTCCTTCCTCGACATGCGCCGGCGCATCGCGCGCCATGTGGAACAGCGAACTGCGATGTTGGCGGGTGTCTCGCATGACCTCCGCACCATCCTCACCCGGTTCAGGCTCGAGCTTGCGGTTATCGGAGACAACCCAAAAATTCATCCGCTCACGGAAGATGTCGACGAAATGCAGCACATGCTCGAGGACTACATGGCTTTCGTGAAGGGTGATGGCGGAGAGCAGGTGGCGGAAGTGAAGGTTCGAGGCACGGTGGAAGCCGCCATTGCAGCGGTGGAACGGGACCGGCCTGACAGCGAGGCGCAGATTGATGCCTCTGGTGTTCCCGACCTCGACGTACACGTCAAGCCAAAGGCATTTCGGCGGCTGCTTACCAACATCATCTCCAATGCGGTGCGCTACGGCACGAAGGTGCAGGTCTCGGGCGAAATCAAAGAAGGCCGGCTATGGGTCCATGTGGATGACAATGGTCCGGGCATTCCGCTGGACCAGCGTGAGCATGCCTTCCGGCCCTTCGTCAGGCTCGACAATGCCCGTAACCTGGATGAAACGGGCACGGGCCTTGGCCTTGCCATCGCGCTCGACATTGCGCACGCCCATGGCGGCGATATCGTGCTTGAAGACAGCAAGCTCGGCGGGTTGCGTGTGGCGGTCAAGATTCCGGTTTAGGCCGCGGGAGGGCACGAGAGGCCACAGGAGGCCCGGGGGCATCATGCCGAACTTGCGCCCCTGATCTTCCGCGCCGGCACCAGAAGGCGCAGCGTTTCAAAGGATTGGGGCCTGCCGAAGTAGTAGCCCTGCATCTGATGACAGCCGGCGAGGCGCATGATCTTGGCGTCTTCTTCGGTCTCGATGCCTTCGGCCACGATGTCGGCGGAAAGCCCTTGGGCGATGAGGATTGTTCCCTGGACGACTTTTTGCGTCTCCGGCGAGAAGGCGACATTCCTTGTCATCGAGCGGTCCAGCTTGATCCTGTCAAAGGCAAAGTCCTGCAGATAGTACACGCTGGCGTGACCCGTTCCGAAATCGTCCAGCGCCACGGTGAAGCCTTCGGCATGCAACTCCTTGATCGCGTTCTTGGTGCGCCGCGCATTGAGCTTGAGCACCGCCTCTGTGAATTCGACCTCGATCCGGCGCGGAGAAATGTCATGTTTCTCGGAAATCTGCTTCAACTCCTGCACGAAGGCCGAGGATGTTAGCTGGGCGGCCGAAACATTGATGGACAAGCGCATGTGCGGCCAAGTCGAAATGTCACGGCAGGCCATATCGAAGATGAGGGCGCCCAGTTCCCTGATCAGGCCGTGCTCTTCGGCGACGGGTACGAATTGGCCAGGCTCGAGCCTGCGGGAGGAGCGTGCCGGCCAGCGGGCGAGGGCCTCGACGCCGACAATCTTCCGGTCGCTTGCCGATATGATGGGTTGATAGGCGATACCAAACTCACCGCGGGCGATGTACTCCCGCATTTCCCTGGCAATCTGGAAGTCGTCGCTGCGTTTCCGGTCCAGTTCGGGATCGAACTGGCGCCACTGGTTGCGGCCGTTTTCTTTCGCCTCATACATGGCAATATCAGCGCGGCGCATGATTTCGGCCGGCGTTACCGTCTCGGAACCCAATTCGGCGATGCCGATGGAAGCACCAATCGCCGCCGTGCGGCCATTTATATCGAAGGGATCATGGACAAACTTCAGTACGCCTTCGGCCAGTTGCTGGGCGCGGGAAGCTGCTGACGGTGCGGCGACAAGTATGGCGAATTCATCACCCCCGAGACGGGACAGCACTTCGCCCTTGTCGGCGATGACGCGGAGCCCTGCGGCAAAGGCCGCTATCAGCTTATCACCCGTTGCGTGGTCATAGGCATCATTGACGGCCTTGAAGCCATCGAGGTCGATGAACAGAAGTGCGAGTTCCCCTGAGGAGGATGATTGCAGCTTCTCAGCGAGTTCCTCAAGCAGTGAAATCCGGTTCGGCAGGCTCGACATGGCATCAAGCCTTGCGTCGCGGTGGGCCTGTTGTTCCTTCTGGTCGAGACGGCGCAGCGCCAGGAAATGAACGATTGAGACGGGCAGCATGGCAGCGAGCAAAAAGGCAATGAGTGTGGCGGCCGTCCACTTGTAAACGCGTTTGGCAGCATCGCCAGGCGTGCGGTTGCGCCAGACGGCGCTGAAGGCAGGATTCCCCCAGGCATCAGTCAGCACCCGGGCATTGGGAACATTGGCGGCGGCGGCAGGAAGCGCAACGAGATTGTCGACGGCATATTGCGAACTGATCTCCCTCAGCTTCTGGACCGAGAGAGTTTGACCGTAAATCAGGACGTTTGCACGCCGAGAAGGCTGCTGTACGTCATCGGAGGTGGGCAGGATGGGGCCTGCGGAAACGATCGCAAAGCCCAAGGGCGTTGCGGCCAACGTCGTTCTGGTTGAAAAACCGGACTGAACGTTGGTGAGTTCCCGCAAGATCTTCTGCAGCTGCGGGCCGAGATACTGTTGAGCCGAAAGATCGACGGGCTTGCGGTTGGCATAGGCAGCAATGGTCTTGCCATCAGGTGCCACCACGAATGCGGCGTTGTAATTTATGCTATCGGTGAAATCTCCCCAGGTGTCCTTGATCCATTCCTGATTGGGTGTGCCGTAGGTGTGCGTTACGGCGTCATCCCACCGCGCATTGTCGGCCACTGTCCCGGCGAGGCGGGATTGAGCGGCGTTCATGGCGGACTTCACCGCCTGCCAGGCTCTTTCCTCTTCCTGCTTGTTGACGCTGACGGAAATGCCGTTGAGCACATAGGACGTGCTCCAGAACATGCCGATCGCGGAAATGAGCAACGGCAGCACAACAAGAAGTGTGAGACCAATCCTGGTTCCGCCGATGCGCAAATACGACTCCGTTCTCGGTGCTATCCCCCACCGGTGTTGACTACTGAACGGGCGTTAAGATTGAGTGAAATGGTAGTAGAAAAACACGCAAGAGTTGCGGTTCGGCGCGCATAAGAAGTTGGAATGTGAACAATTCCTTTCTCACAATCCATTCATTCTCCGCTAAAGATCGGGTGCTTGCTTTTCGAGCACACGCAGGGCGGCTTTGACACCCGCCATGTTAGGATTCATGGTGAGAGCTTCCTGGTAGGCGGTGATTGCCTCAGCATCGCGCCCCAGCCGCTGCATGATCATGGCGCGTCCTGATAGTGCCCCGAAATGCCGGGGCTCAAGATCGAGGGTTCTCACTATGTCGGACAGGGAATCTTCATAACGCCCCATCAAGAAGTAAAGGGTGGCGCGCTTGTTGTAGGCTTCAGGGAAACTCTGTGTTTGGCTTATGAGCACATTGAGTTGCCGCTCGGCTTCGGCAGAGCTGCCATTGTTCATGGCCAGTGTGGCCTTGGCGAGGGCTTCGTTCTCGGCGTCAGAACCGCCATGCATCCAGAGATTCCAGATTTGCGTCTCGATACTGACGACCGCGGCGCTGGTGGCAGGTTCGCGCAGCCGCGCGAAGAGATGGTCAAGATCGTCTGACTGGGCAAACGCCGGCCGGCTGCCTGCAGACAATGTCAACAACGCCACCAAGAACACAACGAGGAGCCCACGCATGCGCGAAGACTAGCATGGCCAGGGTATGGTGGTTTCTTGATCACGCAAGGTTGATCAAGGCTTACTCAGTTCTCAATATTCCAGGTGGTGGAGATGTAATCCTCGTCTTTCTGGGTCTCGCGTTCGAAGGCGAGGAAATCCCAGTAGCCGCAATTATCATCGCCTGGGAATTCGCGGCAGGTACCGGGCCGTGCCTTGTAGATGGTACAGCGGCGGGCCTCGGTATCAAAGAACTGGCAGATCTTGCCAAAATGCTTATCGGCCTTACGGCGCATCACTCGCTTGTAGCCATGCGCCGATTTGAAATACTTCTTTTCAGCGGCCGCGAGTGAGAGACCAAAATGCTTGGCGATGCGCTTGGCATCGCGATCCTTCACTTCGATCACCGGATAGGAACAGCAATAGCCCGGGCATTTCAGGCAGTCATATTTCTTCTTCGCCATCTCAACTCTTGTCTTTGGCGGGTTCGGCTGGCGCTTTTACTTCCTTTTCTTTCGTCTTGAGGCCCGCGAACTTGCGGTTGGTTTCCACCATCTCGCCCATGAGCCACTCACGAAAGGCGCGCGCCGGCGCCGTTTCCCGCGATCCTTTCTTGCGGACGAACCAATAGCTGCCATGATCCTTCATGTCGATGGCGAAAGGACGCTTGAGCCAGCCTTCCACAAGTGAATCGGTCACGAGGATCTGGTCGGCGAGGGCAAATCCGGCGCCTGCTTCGGCGGCTTCAATGGCGAGGTGGTTTTGAAACACGGTGCCACGCCAGGCCACCTCACCCTTGTAACCAGCAGAGGCGAGCCAGTCGGTCCACCATTGCTTGCGGTGTTCATGCAGCAAGGTTTCATCGGCGAGCTTCTCAAAAGTGAAAGGGAGCTTGCCTTCAAGAAGCTTGGGGGCACAGACAGGGAAGATCACCACTTCCGAGAGCTTGGCCATTTCCACATCATCCCAGGGCCCACGGCCATAGCGGATACCGACATCAATGTCGTCGACATAGAAATCGGTGAGCTTGCTGTTTGGTTCTATCGACAGTTCGATGTCGGGATGAAGGACTGAGAATTTGCCGAGCCGGCCCACCAGCCAACGCGAAGCGATCGAAGGTTCGACCGAGACCTTGAGAGTGCGGGCCGCACCGACTGCAGCGGCCTCGCGGGCGGCGTCCGAGAGTTGGTCGAAGAGGGGCGTAAGCTGGACGCCGAAGCGGCGGCCGGCATCGGTGAGCTTCACGCCGCGGCCCGTGCGGGTGAAAAGCTCTGTGCCGAGATAGTCCTCCAGCTCCTTGATGTGACGGCTCACCGCAGCGTGCGTCACAAAAAGCTCGCCGGCCGCATCAGTGAAGCTTTGATGGCGGGCAGCGGCCTCAAAGGCCTTCATGGCGTTCAGCGACGGCAGACGGCGGGACATAAGAAGTCTCTACCATAGAACATGTAACATTTTCTAATGTGTCATGTCAGTTTTCGGAGTTTGTCATTTTGGGCTCCGAAATATATCTTAGGGTCAGAAAGAAAGGAGTCCGCCATGAATTGGATTTTCGAAACATATTCAAACGTTTATAACACTGCCATGATGCAGGATGTGCGGGTTCCCCAGCCCCGGAAAGAGGCCCCTAAGGCCAGCAAGGAATCTGCCTTTAGCAAGTTCCTGCCCCTGTCGAGCCGCAGCTGATGTGTACGCCCTGTTCTTGCGCTGAACACTGACAAGGCCCCGTCAAAACCACTTCGGTTTTTCGGGGCCTTGTTTTTTGACTTCAAATAGAACATATACAGAACATTGTGGATGGCGGCGGCTTGGGTCTGTTCCGGCTCTGGCAAAGGTGTAATGCCCTCCACGGCAAACAGTGTTCGGGAGACGCGTGATGGCTGGATCGGTCAACAAGGTGATTTTGGTGGGCAACCTGGGGCGCGACCCCGAAGTGCGTCACACGCAGGATGGCAGGCCCATCGTCAATCTTTCATTGGCAACATCGGAAAGCTGGCGCGACAAGGCAACAGGCGAGCGCAAGGAAAAGACCGAGTGGCACCGTGTAGTCATCTTCAACGAGAACTTGGCCAAGGTGGCGGAGCAGTATCTCAAGAAGGGCTCGACGGTTTACATCGAAGGCCAGTTGCAGACGCGCAAATACACCGACAACAGCGGCGTCGAGAAATACTCGACCGAAGTGGTGTTGCAGAATTTCCGTGGCGAGCTTACCATGCTGGGCGGCAAGCCGGGCGGCGGCGATAGCGCTGGCTCTTCTGGCGGCGATGATTTTGGATCGGCTTCACCTATGGAACGCCCGCGTTCGGGCGGCGGGACCAAGCCCTCATTTAGCCGTGATCTCGATGACGAGGTGCCGTTCTAGGCGGTATCACCACAGGCTCTTGGCGGCTCGGGCCGGCCATTCCGCATCATAGGTGTCAGCAACAATCTCACGGTTGCTTGTGCGTTCGAGCACGGAGCCGGGTGTCGGTACCTGATCTTTGAGTACATGCAAATCCGGATTCCACAGGCCAGCGCGATGAATGGCGCGGGCACATTGGAAGTAGCATCGGTCAATTGAGATCACGATGACCGTGCGGGGCAGTTTGCCGTCCATCTCAAATGAATTGCGCAATGCCTCATCATCCGTGATGCGGGCGCGACCATTGATTCTGAATGTCGTGCCACTTCCCGGAACGAGGAAGAGCAGGGCGACACGTGGGTCGGTGATGATGTTGCGCAGGCTGTCGATGCGGTTGTTGCCGCGCCTATCGGGCAGCGCAATTGTGCGATCATCCAGTACACGCACGAATCCCTTGGCATCTCCGCGCGGGCTGCAATCCAGGCCTTCTGGTCCCGTGGTTGCCAGTGCCACAAAGGGCGAGAGTTCGATGAGACCGCGGTATTCCGGGATCAGGTGATCCAGCTCCTTGACCGTGGAAGCCGAAGTTGGCGCCGGTTGATAGAGCGCCTCCAGGTCTTTCGCATTGGACAAGAACTTCATGTGATCCTCAGAACAGTTTGCCACCATTTGGCACAGGCTTGTCTGGGGCGATCATCACCACGCTGCCATCGCCATCGGGAAATCCAAGCGTCAAGACTTCCGACATAAAGGGGCCGATCTGGCGCGGCGGGAAGTTGACGACAGCGGCCACCTGCTTTCCCACCAGTTCCTCTATCCTGTAGTGTTTGGTGATTTGGGCCGAGGATTTCTTCACGCCGATTGCGGCGCCGAAATCGATCCTCAATTTGACGGCTGGCTTGCGCGCTTCCGGAAATGGCTCGGCAGCAATGATGGTACCGACGCGGATGTCCACGCGTTCGAAGTCGGCGAACGAAATTTCACTCATCCGGCCAATTCCTTTGAACGTTTGGCGGCTGCAGCGATGGCGCGCTCCATCAGCGGCTTCAGGCCATCGTCGGCCATTAAGTGTTGGAGGGCCGCGAAGGTGGTGCCATTGGGCGAAGTCACGTTTTGGCGGAGCGTTGCAGCATCAATGCCGCTCTGGCGCATGAGTTCACCAGAGCCCGCCACGGTGGTACGGGCTAGTTGCTCGGCGAGCTTCGGATCGAGGCCAAGTTTTGTGCCTGCCGCAGTGAGACATTCGGTGAGCCAGAAGACGTAAGCCGGGCCGGAGCCCGAGACCGCCGTCACCCAATCGATCTGTTCTTCGGTGGGCACCCGCACCACTTCGCCGATGGAGGAGAGCAGCT
>JAIBJH010000221.1 GCA_020029455.1 Hyphomicrobiales bacterium | reverse complement strand
GGCCCCGTGACTATGACGGCGAGACCGTCGATTTGCCATGGCTGGGAAGTGGCCGCGAGAAGTTCACGCGCCAGGACATAACGAGGGGATTACAGCTCTATGACCGCAGCCTCTGGCTTATGCTGACCTTGCTGCTCGCCTTGGCAATTCTCCTTTGAGGACCATAGGCAAGCCCGCCGCAACAAACGCCACATTGTCCGCCACAGCAGCAACCTGCTGATTAAGCAGTCCCTGCGCATCCCGGAAGGCCCGCCCCAGCGGCATCACCGGCACGATGCCGAGCCCCACCTCATTCGTGACAAGGACGATATCGGCCCTCTGATCCTTGAGAGCGGAGCACAGAAGATCTGCTGCCGTCTGCCAGTTCCGTTCCGCCAGCATGAGGTTGGAAAGCCAGATCGTAAGGCAATCGACAATGATAAAATTCCCCGTCTTGTTGAGAGGCCTGAGAACCCCAGCAAGGTGATAGCGCTCTTCATGGGTCGTCCAGCCGACCCCGCGCCGCACCTTATGATGAGCGATGCGCTCCCTCATCTCTCCATCTTCTGCCTGCGCTGTCGCAATGTAGTGCTTCTGCCCATGGGCCAGGCTTTCAGCCAAGCGGGATTTGCCGGAACGCGCACCGCCTAGGATCAATGTAATACTCATGGGCCCACCGGTGGAATACGGGCAATGAAATGCCCGCGCATGGCGTCGGGCCACTCGCGGAACGGCACCTCGCCTGTTTCTGTTTTCCCATGCATGTCGAACCACGCGAGGATGGCTTCCGCCTGCTGCTCCGTCGGCACATGGCGTCCCGTGATGTATGAAAAGCGCTCGCTATCGCGGATCACTACGCTGCAGCTTTGCGTACAATTCCACAGGCAGGACTGTTCGAAAATCACAACATCGTCCCTGCCTTTCTCCGCCAGCACCTTGCGCATGCTCCCGATCATCACCTGCCCTCCCGTTCGGCCATGTTCATCAGTCTTCCGTCCATCGGGAAAGCGGCAGGTGTTGCAAAGAACCAGGTGGCGCATGGTTAAGAAGCCGGTTTGGTAGTCCATGAAATGAATGTTATCCTGCCTCGTCAATGACTTTGAAATGCCATCCTGTCAACGCACAAGCCTCTCCATGACATTTAAGAAGATCGCTTTCCTCGCCTCGGATACCCCTGTCGCCCGAGAGGCCGCCGCACGGCTTGCCAAGGCCTTTGGCGATGCTCCCGTTGACTCGGCCGATGTCGTTGTGGCGCTGGGTGGTGATGGCCACATGCTGCAAACCATGCACCGCATGGTCTCTACCGGAATACCGATCTATGGCATGAACCGCGGCACGGTAGGCTTCCTGATGAACGACTTCACGGAATCCGACTTGCTGGAAAAGCTTGAGGCCGCCGAACTCACAACCGTCCGTCCGCTTAGAATGGATGCAGCAACTGCGGATGGAAAATCCCATTCGGCAATCGCTTTCAACGAAGTTTCCGTGCTCCGCCAAAGGCACCAGGCAGCGAAGATTGCCATATCGATTGACGGAAAGCCGCGCCTGGAAGAGCTGATCTGCGATGGTCTGCTGGTGGCAACGCCCGTCGGCAGCACCGCCTACAACCTTTCCGCCCACGGCCCCATCCTGCCGGTGGGCTCGCCGCTCCTGGCACTGACGCCGATTTCCGCTTTCAGGCCCAGGCGCTGGCGCGGCGCTATTGTTCCCCACAATGCGAGGATCGTGCTGAGCATCATGGAAGCAGAAAAGCGCCCCGTTGCCGCCGTTGCCGATCAGCTCGAAGTGCGAAACGTCATCTTCGTTGAGGTCGCTGAAGACACAACGCAGTCGGTTAAGATGCTTTTCGATCCAGGCCACAGCCTTGCCGAGCGAGTACTCAACGAGCAGTTCACGTTCTGATCGGAACTACGCCGCCCGCAGCATGTCGATCTTGATCTGGCGGGCGATCTTGCGCACTTTTGGATCGGCAAAGCGGCCGACAAATTCGATCTGCCTCGCCTGATCCTGAACCGGCAAGGCGCCGAACTGCATCATCAATACCTCAAGAAGCCTGCGGCCAAAACTCTCGGGTTCCGACGCAATCTCAAGATTGTGGAATTCACAGGCGACATCCGCTGCCGCCATGAGCAGAACATAGCATGGCCCCGGAAGCCCGGAGCGGTTGAGCAATGAGCGAATTCCTGCGCCGCCCCGGCCAAGAATGAAATCAGTGATGCGTGGCGCAGTTTGCCCTGTCAGATGCGAGAGCGTCGCCGCAAATGCCGCAACATCACCTATGCAGGCGGCGCGCATGACAAGAGACGGCGTGAGCATGTTGTTCTGCGCTAGATACGTGAGCGCTTCCTGCTGGTCGTTTCCGGTGGCTTCGGAGATCACTTGCAACACGGCCTTCTCTTCCGCATCGGCAACGAGATCGGCGGCATCATTGGCTGCAAGCCAGCCGCGTTCTGCCATTATCTGCCGCATTCGGATCGCTGTCTTTTTGGCCTGGCGGATGCGAATATCGGGCGGCAGATGCGAAAGTGCAAGCAGAACTTCGACTACATCTTCGGACTGGCCGAGCCGCGCATAGATGGCTCGGAGGTCCGCCGCACTTATCTTGACGGTGGGATTGCCGAGAACCGCAATGACCGCCGCAACGCTGCCGGACTTCACGATATAGGCTTTGGTTTCCGCCGGCAGGTCCGGGCGGCCCGCGACTGCGCCTTGCCGCGCATCATCACCGACGCGAAGGATGGTGAGCATGTGCCACGCCGAGAGGGATGGCAGTTCTTCCAAGAATGGAATTGCAATCGCATCTTCATCGGCGACCACCGCAAAGAGAAGATCGGGATGAAGGTTTTCGATGGTGAGCAATTCATCCGCCAAGGCCCTGCGCACTTCCGCATCGCCATCCACCGTTGCCTTGATGAGGACTGGTAGGACCTGTTCCTTTTCGATGGCCGCTGCCTCGGGGTCAGCCAGCAATCCGGCAAGCTGCCGCACCAAAGCTATCCGCGCCTCGGCCTGCCCGCAGGCAAGCACTGCCTCGAAGATGCTGACGTCCAGACCTGACGATGACTCCAAACGCATCACAACACCCGGTTATTGAATCCGGGGACAGGCTAGGTCCCATGGCTTAACAAATGGTTCACCACGTCTGGCAAGAAAATATTAGTGTTCAGGCGGCTTTAGGCAGCGCAACCCCTGCTTGCTTCAGCTTAAAGCTGAGAAGGTCCCTATCAAAGGGGAGCATGAGGAATTCTGCAGCGCCATTGAGAATGGTCTCGCTGATCACATCCATGCTGGCCTTTTTACTGTAGAACAGCAGAACCGGCGCACGCTGAGCTGGTCCGTCCTGGCGGGCGAGCCTCAAAAACGGCCTGACGCTTTGAGCTTCGCTGGCTTCCATCACCACTACATCCGGGTGCAGATTCTCGATCATGGCCAGGCCGTCATCAGCGCGGGCCACGCTTGTGCAATCCATGCCAAGTGTCTCTAGCATGAAGGCCAATTGCTGACGCTGGGCGTCATCTTTCTCGATCAACAGGCAACTCACCATAAGCTTCCTTCTTCTGGTACGCGATTGACCCGGCGCGCCGACTCCTGCGCCGGCATGGTTAACGAGACGTTAAACAGCTTATCCACAGCCTGTTTTAAGGATTTATCGCCTTGAAATAGAAGGGCGAAATCAATTCGTCCACAGACTTATCAACAATGGCGAAATTGTGGGTTTTTGCTTCTACCGGGACTCGCGGAACGACTCATGGGGCTCCGCGTGCAAGGAAAAGTTGTGCTTTTGGCAGACGGATCAACTCCGCTGTAGCAGCCGCGGCAGGGCCGCCACGCTGTCCAGCACATGATCCGCCAAGTGTTCCACATGTTCCCGGTCCGAATTGCCGGTAAGCACTGCCACGGCAAGCCCTGCCCCGCCATTGCGGGCCTCTTCCATGTCATGGGCATTGTCACCCACCATGGCTACCTCGGCACAGGAAAGCCCGGCCGAATTAGCGAAGAACCTCACCATGTGGCCGGAAGGCTTGGGCACCGCAACACTGTCCGCGCCGATAACAACATCGAAGAAATCGCGGACACCCAGCGCCTCGATATGGCCACGCGCCGAAATCTCACTGTCATTGGTGCCGACACCCAGGAAGAATCCGGAGCGCTTGAGTTCGCGGAGCAGCGGCGCAAGCTCGAAGAGCGGCTTGAGAAAGCTTCGGGCCACGGGCGCGTAATCCCGGTCAAGGCGTTCGCCTGTGCGCTTCTGTTGTGAAGGCGTGTCATCAGGCCACCAGATTTCGACAAGCTGTTGTGTTGTCCCGCTAGCCAGAACCGAGCCAGGAAGAAAGCGCTTTCCCGCTCTCTCATATCCCGCCCTTTCCATCATCGCTTCTGCTTCGTGTTCGCTCGCGCCAAGCTCCTGCGCCAAGAGATGCTTGTAGAACGGCACCCATGTGCCGTTTACATCGATCAGCGTTCCATCCTTGTCGAACAAGATGCCTTTGATCGCCATCATTGACCCCAATGGGTCACGAGCGCCGATGGATCGGGCCGCGGCCTATCTTCCAGCGGCACAGTGCTGGTGCCGATGTAGACGAAACCTGAGATCGCCTCGTTGTCTTTCGTGCCGATGATGGCCTTGGCGCCTTCATCATAGGCAATCCAATCGGTCATCCACTGAGCATCAAAGCCAAGAGCCTGCGCCGCAAGCACCAGGTTGAAACACACCGCTGCTGATGAAAGCTGCTGCTCCCA
>JAIBJH010000039.1 GCA_020029455.1 Hyphomicrobiales bacterium | reverse complement strand
CTCAAGGAACTGACGGCACACCGCAGTGATGCCGACAAGGGGTGGGCGTACTTCGAAAAAATCTTCGGCAACTGTGCGAAGCTGATGATGCAGATTGCCCATCATCGCTGCGCCGTCGTCGCCGAGGTTGACGGACTTGCAAGTGCAGCCGGATGCCAGCTCGTGGCAAGTTGCGATCTTGCCTATGCCAGTCCACGCGCTTCGTTCTGTACGCCGGGCGTTAATATCGGGCTCTTCTGTTCCACGCCGATGGTGCCGTTGTCGCGCGCCGTCTCTTCCAAGCATGCCATGGAGATGCTGCTTGTCGGTGGGGTTCACGACGCCGACTTCGCCTACCGCGCGGGACTTATCAATTCCATTGTGCCGCAGAATGAACTGAGCACGCATGTGGCCGGGGTGACGGCGAAGATTGCGGCGAAGTCCATGGCGGCCATCGCTTTCGGCAAGCGGACTTACCATGACCAGCGCGCCTTGCCCCTCGGCGATGCCTATGCTCTTGCCGCTGGCGTGATGGCCAAGAACATGATGGATGGTGCGGCCTGCGAGGGCCTTGACGCTTTCATCAACAAGCGCCACCCGCAATGGCCGCCGCTTCCATGACACCACGCCTCAATTTCGTGACGCTGGGTGTTTCCGACGTGGCACGGGCCAAGGCCTTTTACAAAAGACTTGGCCTCACTGAAAGCAGCATGGGCAATGAGCATGTTGGTTTCTTCGACATCAACGGCGTGGTGCTGGCAGTGTTCGGCCATGAGGCGTTGGCCCATGATGCAAAGCTTGAAGCAACGCCGCCTCCTGCCTTTCGTGGCGTTGGCCTTGCCTGGAATGCCGAAAGCCATGAAGAAGTCGATGCAATTTTGGAACATGCCATTGCAGCCGGTGCAAAGCTGGTGAAAGCCGCAGAAAAAGTCTTTTGGGGTGGCTATTCCGGATATTTTTCCGATCCAGATGGGCACTTGTGGGAGGTAGCCTACAATCCCTATGTGACGATCACGAAAGATGGGCACATCAAATTGCCCTGACCCTACAATTGATGAATCACAACAGCTATTCGCCAGACTACATCCGCAGCATCCTGCAGAGTGTGAAGACAATCGCGCTTGTCGGTGCTTCGGCCAATGCAGTGCGGCCATCCAATCTCGTTTTCAAATATCTGCTCGACAAAGGCTATGACGTTATCCCGATCAATCCGGCGCTTGAGGGCCAGGAACTCCATGGCAGAAAGGCCTATGCAGCGCTCAAGGATATTCCCGTTCCGGTGGATATGGTCGATATCTTCCGAAAATCGGAAGCGGCACTTGGTGTGACGCTGGAGGCGCTGGCCCTGTCACCACTGCCCAAGGTGATCTGGATGCAGCTTGGCGTCCGAAGCGATGAGGCGGCGGCACTTGCCGAGGCGCAGGGAGTCAAGGTTGTCATGAACCGTTGCGCCAAGATGGAATATGGCAAACTCTCCGGCGAATATGCCTGGGTGGGCGGAAATCCCGGCGTCATTTCTTCGAAGCGACAGGTGATGCATGCCAGCGGCAGGTTGCAAAGCCTTGGAATAGCGGATCTCGCAGAAAAATAGCGACGGAACTTGCGTTCCCGCGCGTCTAAGTTTCAGGAGACATAACCCATGAGTGAGAAATCCCTACGCTATACCAAGACGGCGGTCTGGCTGCATTGGGTCACCGCGGCGCTGATGATCTTCATGCTGTTCTGGGGAGAAGAGCTCATGGAGGTGCAGCGCGGGCAATCACTCGCCGATTGGCAGCCATCAACTCACGCATCGATTGGCATTTTGATTGTATTGCTGGCCATAACGAGGCTTCTGTGGCAGGCGGGCCATCCTGCGCCACCGCTGCCGCAGAGCACATCACGCTGGGAAGAAATCGCTTCGCGCATGATGCATGGTGCATTCTATGTGCTGATGATCGCCATTCCCGTCCTCGGGCTCATGGCGCTCACACCTTTTGGCCTGGAGCACAGTGATGTTGATAAGGTCACATTCTTCAACCTGTTCCCGCTCGCCTTCATGCCCAATTTCGGAGAATGGACAGCCGAGGCCCACGAAATTGCCTCCAACATTGCGAAGATACTGGTGATCCTGCATGTGCTGGCCGCCCTGAAGCACCAGTTCTGGAACAAGGACGGTCTCCTCTCGCGCATGTCGTCCCGCTAATCCAAGAATTGCCTCGTTTGCCGGGGACGACTAGGCTCATTCTCGTTCAGTGAGGAGGTTCACATGGCCGACAAGAAGCCGGGATTTGACACGCTTGCCATTCACGCGGGCACAGCTCCCGATCCGGCAACGGGTGCTCGCATTACGCCGATCTATCAAACCACGGCCTATGTCTTCAACGATGTGAGCCACGCCGCCGATCTTTTCGCGCTGCGCGCTTTCGGCAACATCTACACCCGCATCATGAACCCGACGCAGGCGGTGCTGGAAGCAAAAGTGGCGGCCCTTGAAGGCGGCACGGCGGCACTTGCGGTAGCCTCGGGCCATGCGGCACAGCTTCTCACCTTCCATGCCATGCTAAGGCCGGGCGATGAGTTCGTTGCGGCGCGCCAGCTCTATGGCGGCTCGATCAACCAGTTCAACCATTCCTTCAAGTCCTTCGGCTGGCATGTGGTGTGGGCTGATGCGGAGGATCCGTCGAGCTTCGAGAAGGCCATTTCACCCAAGACCAAGGCCATCTTCATCGAGTCCATTTGCAATCCGGGTGGGCGCATCACCGACATCGAGGCCATTGCCAAGATCGCCAAGAAGGCCGGGTTGCCGCTCATCGTCGACAACACATTGGCGACACCCTATCTCTGCACACCCATTTCCCATGGCGCCAACATCGTGCTGCATTCCTTGACGAAGTTCATGGGCGGGCATGGCAACTCCATGGGCGGCGTCATCGTCGATGGCGGCAATTTCGATTGGTCGGCATCGGGGCGCTACCCCCTGCTCTCGGAACCCAATGACAGCTATCATGGCATGCGCTTCCACGAGACCTTTGGCGGCATTGCCTTCGCCATTACCTGCCGGGTGCTGGGCCTGCGCGATCTTGGTCCCGCCATGGCGCCGCTCAACGCCTTTCTCATTCTCACCGGCATCGAGACGCTGGGACTTCGCATGCAGCGCCATTGCGACAACACGCTTGCAGTTGCCAACTGGCTTTCCAAGAATGCCCACGTGTCGTGGGTGAACTATGCGGGGCTACCAACCGACAAGCACCACACGCTCCACAAGAAATATGCGCCGAAAGGCGCTGGCGCGGTGCTCACCTTCGGCCTCAAGGGCGGCTATGATGCTGGCGTGAAGCTGGTGTCAAACGTCAAGCTTCTGTCTCACCTTGCCAATATCGGCGACACGCGCTCGCTGATCATTCATCCTGCCTCGACAACCCACAGCCAGTTGACCGACGAGCAGAAGACCAAGGCGGGCGCCGGACCTGATGTGGTGCGGCTGTCGATCGGTATCGAGGATGTGAGCGACATCATTGCCGATTTGGAGCAGGCGCTCGGGTAAGCGTGGCGACATGCCATAGCGCCAGAGCGAGGACGATGAGCGCGACGGCCTGGTGAAGCAATGCCACGGCAAGCGGCACTTGCAGGACTATGGTCAGGATGCCAAGGCCCGCTTGCACTGAAACGGCAACAGCCAGCAGGAAGGCGCTTCCGGATGGCACTCGCCATGCCTGCAGCAGAGCGTAGAACAGAATGAGATAGGCGAGGATGCGGTGATTGAACTGCGCCGCAAGCGCATTTTCAAAGGCATTACGCCAGCCAGGCGACAGTGAGTTCAGTCCGTCAGGAAGCCAGGCGCCATTCATCTTGGGCCAGGTGTAGGATGCATGGCCTGCGTCGAGCCCCGCAACAAAGCCACCCGCGGCAACTTGCAGGAATAACAAAGCCAGGAATCCGAGCGCGAGTGTGGTTCCTTGCGCCGCCAGCTTACGCCATTGCGATGAGAGGGTCATCGCCATCCAGACAATGCTCGCAAAGATCACGAAAGCCACGGCGAGATGGGCGGCGAGGCGGTACTGGCTGACATCCACTCGGTCTGCGAGGCCCGACGCGACCATGTACCAGCCAAGCGCACCTTGAAACCCGCCCAGCGCGAAGATCAGCAATAGGCGCGGCCAGAGCCTTCTCGGAAGCTGCTTTGTGACAATGAAGAAAAGGAGGGGCACCGCAAAGGCAATGCCGATGAAGCGGCCAAGAAAGCGATGGGCCCATTCCCACCAGAAGATGAACCTGAAATCAGCAAGGCTCATGCCCCGGTTCTGGATCTGGTATTCGGGGATCTGCTTGTACCTCTCGAACACCTCCAGCCACTGCGCTTCAGTCAATGGAGGAATGGCGCCGAGCAGTGGTTTCCATTCGGTGATGGAAAGGCCGCTATCGGTCAATCGCGTGGCTCCGCCGACGATGACCATCAGCGCGACGAGCAGGGCAATGCCCCAAAGCCAGATCGCAACGGCGCGCATGTTCTGATGGGAGGTAGGCATGACGGCAGATAGAAGTGAGCGCGCATATGGCGCAAGCGCCCATTGGCCGCACCCGGCCTCAGCCCTTATAAGCATCTGATGAACATCAGAACACGCAAGGCCATCGGGACCGTAGGTACAGTACTTTGGCTCACGATCTATGCCCTCATCGCCATGGCCATTGGCGGCCAGTATGTGGTGGGGAATGGAATTGCGGCTGAGCTTCTGTTCTATGTTGTGGCGGGCGTCGCCTGGATACCGGTGGCGATGCTGATCATCAAATGGATGTCGCGGCCTGATCTTTAGTCAGCCGTTCAGGCGACATTGACGCGCTGGAAGCGGTTCATCAGTGCTGCGGGCACACCGGAGAGCAGCGTCTCCATGTAGCGCGTCTTCTGGAAGCGACCGGAGACCATGATGCGTGGCAAAGCCTGCAGATGCTGGGCGTGGCCTTCAAAGACAAGGCCGTGCCTCGTCGTGACCGAAACTGCAAAGCCAGCTTCTGCGGCCAGCCCGAATTCGCGAGGGCCCGCGGCATCGCTGTTGCCGTAAGGATAGGCAAAGCTCCGCACGGGCTCGCCCAGTTCTTCCTCAATACGCTTTTTCGACTGCTCAATTTCACGTTTGGCTTCCGCCTCATCAAGCTTCAGCAGGTTGAAGTGGTTCAGCGTATGGGCACCGATAGAAGCGAGCGGATCAGCATTGAGCGCCCTGACTTCATCCCAGGTCATCATCGCCGACCGGCACATCGCGAAAACATCAATGCCGCTCTTCTCTCCCCAGCGCAACGTCCAGTCGCGTTGCTGGTGTTCGGGCATCGCCTTCAGAACGGGCGAGAGGACATCCCACGCCACGGCCTTCTGGCTGTCGTTGCGCGTCTCCAACCGATAGCAGTTGCCGGCCATCTCCATGTTGACCGACATGGAACCGGCAATCATGTGCTCCAGCACGCGCCACCACATTTCACAGTTTCCGTCGGCCATTCGGGTTGTGACAAACACCGTGAATGGACATCTGTGCCGGCGAAAGACAGGCAGCGCATGCACTAAGTTGTCCTTGTATCCGTCATCCAGCGTGAAGACAGCAAAGGGCCGACCCCATGTTCCACCTTGCCACAGCCGTGCCGCAGCCTGTTCCAGCGATAGCAGTTCATAGCCGAGGCCTTTCACCAGCGAGATGATCTCGCCGAGGAACTCCGGCGTGACGGCCAGCCTGGCATTAGGTGCAAAGCCAGTTTCGTGCCCACCGCCAGGATAGACACGATGGAGACAGAAGATGACGCCCCGCCCGGCAAAATAGGGGCGCAGAACCGCCGCCGCGCCGGAATAGTGCATCACGTCAAAACAGGTTCTGAGAATGGCGGTGCTCGGCATCGGACTATACTTAAGCGGCCAGCTTGAGTGCGCTGTCGACACGGACGGCTAACACATTGGCAATCCCCTGCGCGGCAAGGGTTTGCGCAGCGGGAGTCAGAGCCGGCATGCGTTCAGCGGTTGCGAAAATGACAGCCGCATCGCAGCCCTTCATCAAGAGGAGCGACTGCGGCGAGGCTTCGCCCACGTGGATGATTACCGCATCATAGATACCGACCAGCGTGCGGGTGATGTTTTCCATGCGCTGTGCAAGGATTGTGACGGAATCCGGCTGATGCTTGCCGCAGCGGATGACTTGCAATTGTGAATTGGCATCACGTTGCATGATGGCAGAGAAATCGGCCCGTCCGGCTACAAGGTCAGTGAAACCCTGCGCAGGCGGAAGCCGCATGAGCTCAGGAATGATGGCGTGGCGGCAATCCAGGTCGAGCAGGATTGTCTTGAGACCCCCGCTACTGAGTTTACGCGACAGTGCCACGGTTGCTGCAGCCATTTCCTGGCCAGCCCCCATGCCAGCTACAGCGATGGCCTTGGTGCCGCCCTGCCCGACCAGGGCAATTGTGCGTTCGGCAAGAGGTGTCAGCAATGCGGAGTGGGTCCTGTCAAGTTCTACCATGCTGAGGAGCAAGCTCGCCTCCGCCGCAGAACGTGCCGAAGGAATGCTGGCAATAATGAACGTGGAATTTCCTGTTGCTGGGGTTGGCGCGAAAGCAGCCGCCGGTGTGGACTTCTGCTTTCGAGGTTTAACGGCCGCCATTGCCGGCTTTGCCGAAGGGGTCTGCGTTGGAGAAACGACGAAATCCGGAATCGCCCGCCCTGTGCCATCGGAATGCAGCCGGTGACGGCGCCCAGCCTGCGGATCGATCGCAGGCGCGAGGGACATCGCGTTCAAGCGTGCAGCCTGCCGCATGATTTCAAACAGGAAGGCCAGGCCGAGGCCAAGGCCCATGCCGATCATCGTGGTGAGCAGCAATGTGGGGCCGAACTTCGGGAAGTAGGGATTGGCCGGAGCCGAAGCATATTGAATGACGCGGGCGATGCCAGGCTGCATATCCAGATTCTGACGGGTATTGCTGTCGGCAAAACGGGCCAGCATCAGTTCAAGCTGGTCGCGGTTGGCCTTGGCCTCGCGCTCCAGTTCCTTGAGGCGCACCTCATCCTGCAGTGAAATCGTCTCTCTTCCCTTCAGAACTTCAAGGCTGGCACGGAGCGAGTCGGCGCGGGCAGCGGAGACCTTAGCCTGACCCTGCAGACCATCGACGATTTTCAGCGCCTCACGCCGGACCTGTTTGCTGATGTCACCAACATCCTGCTGTGCGGCCTTCATCTTCGGATGACTTGGCAGATAGGTCGCTGACACTTCAGAAAGCTTGCGGGCCGCAGTTGCTTGGAGTTCCCGCAGGCGCTGGATGGTCGGAGAGTTCAGGACCTCCGCGGAAGCATCAACTGACCCCTTGGTTGCCAATAGATTGCGGATTTCGTCGGCCTTGGCCTGGGCCTCGCTGTGGGCGGCATCGGCGAGGGTGATCTGAGTGTTAAGTTCCGATATCTCCTGGCTGCCGATGGTTGTTTCCCGGCTGCGGAAAAGCCCCTTCTCGGCGCGGAACTTTTCAACGGCGGCATCGGAACTTGCAACACGCGCGCGCAATTCCTCGATCTGTTCAGAAAGCCAATCGCGGGCGCGGCTGTTGGAGCCGGCATCGGATTCGCGGGTGGAAGTGACATAGGTTTCGGCGAGAGCATTCGCCACGTCGGCGGCCACCTTGCCATCCTGCGCTACGTACTTGATGGCGATCACGTTTGATTCTGGAACCGCATAGACCGTAAGTTTGCTGGCAATCCGCCCAAGGGCCCGCTGCTCGGCAGTCATGGGCCTTGGATCATCACTGAAGCCCGTGGCAATGAGAAGCTTCGATATGCTCCCGAGTGGTTTCTGCAGTGAGTCGAATTCCGGCAGATCAACCAACCCCAACCGACCGATGACGCGCAATGAGAGATCGGAGGATTCGACCACTGCCATCTGACTCTTGATCACTCTTTCATCAATCGTTCCATCGCGTTGCGTTGTCTGATTGACGTTAGGCTGGTCATAGGGCGTGGCCAGGTTCTGGACGAGGACCTGGCTTTCCGCCTGATAGGACGGCTTGAATACGGAAAGGACCCCCATTCCGGCCATCAACCCAAGAGCCGTGCACGACATGATCAAGAGCTTGCGGCGGCCCATGCCGCGCAAGACATCAATGATCGTGAAAGACAAATCCCCTGTCATGATGCGGGTTTTCTTGCAATTTTCGGCGCACACTGCATGCGGTCAGAACTCTTCGGGTTTTATGGTAACCAATTGCTTAACGAGGCTCTGCTGCAGCTTAAGCAAAAGCTAACCATGATCGTTTAGCTTTCGGCCATCCGGTGTCCAAAAGCCGGAGTTTGGTTAGTTGCGAAAGTTTTCATGCGTATCACGGCGCTCTTCCTTTCTGCTTCGCTCATTGCCGGCTGTACCCAAAGCTGGGACAGCCTCGCACCATCGGCACCTCCTGGTGGCACTGGCATCAGCGTTGACGACGACATTGTCTCCGGGCCGGAGGCGGTCTCTTCCATTTCGCAACTGCCGTCCAAAAACGGGACTGGTGCGCTGCCGCCCTTTGCCCAGAAGGGCGAGGCAGCGGCCTATGAATATTCCTCCGGCTATCGCGTCGGGGCGGGCGACAAGCTGAGCGTCAGGGTCGCCGGGGAAAGCGACCTCACGGGCGAATATGTTGTCGATGCCAGCGGCGAGCTGTCGATGCCCTATGTGCAATCGGTTTCGGTGGCGGGGAAAACAACACGCGAGATCGAGCGCCTCATCGTGCAACGCCTGAGCTCAGGCTATCTGCTCGACCCAAAGGTCTCGGTTCAGGCCATCTCACTCAGGCCATTCTACATTATGGGCGAGGTAACCACAGGCGGCAGCTATCCTTACCAGCCCGGCATGACAGTACAGGCTGCCATTGCCGTCGCCGGAGGTTATGGTCCCCACGCTGACCAGACACTGGCGCTCGTTACACGGCGTAATGCCAAGGGCACCCAGTCCTACAAGGTTCCAGTTACCACGCAGATTTACCCCGGGGACATCATTTTCGTGCGAGAACGCTGGTTCTAGCCAGCCTCTCGGGCTGCACTGCGGGACGGCACGGCAATGCGCATTCTTCACGTTTTTCGAAGCCCGGTCGGCGGCCTTTTCAGGCATGTCTGCGATCTAGCGCGCGGCCAGCATGAGATGGGGCATGACATCGGCATTTTCTGCGATTCCGGCGAGGGCGGAGAGTTTGCGGCCCGCATGCTCAAGCGCGTTGAGCCCCATTGCCACCTCGGCATTCACCGCTCACCCATTCCGCGGCAGCCGGGTCTCGGTGATTTGTCGGGGGCCGGACTTGTCAGACGTGTGGCCGAAAAAATCCGCCCAGACGTGATCCATTGCCATGGCGCGAAAGGCGGGCTTTACGGCCGGCTTGCAGCATGGAAGCTCGGCATCCCTTCAACTTACACACCGCATAATGGCAGTCTCGCCTATGACTGGTCTACGCCGGCGGGCGCTACCTATCTCTCTGTTGAAAGATTTCTGAGACGCATTGGTTCAGGCCTCAGCTTTGTCTGCAAGTATGAGCGCGACCTCTTTGACAAAAAGATCGGCGTTGCCGGCAAGCCGCATGTCATCGTCTACAATGGGGTCTGGCCAGACGAGTTCAAGGAACCCGTGCTTCAGCCTAATGCCAGCGACTTCTTGGCCCTGGGCGAAATCCGCAAAGTGAAGGGCCTGGATGTTCTCATCCGGGCGCTGGCCCGTTTCCCGTCCGCCACTCTTACCATTGTCGGAGATGGACCCGACAAGACAGCCCAGCAAGGACTGGCCAGGGAACTTGGCCTGGCAGGGCGAGTGCATTTTCCCGGTGTGATGCCGGCCGCCGAGGCTCTGACCGCAGGACGGATCATGGTGCTCTCGTCCCACAAGGAGGCCTTTCCCTATGTGGTCATCGAAGCTGGTGCTGCGCGAAAACCTCTGGTGGCAACGGCCGTCGGCGGTGTGCCGGAAATCGTGCCGGAGACACTCCTTTGCCCGCCCGGCAGTATCGATGCGCTATACGCCAAGATGAAGGCCCAACTGGAAAGAGACCCAGAAATGCAGGCGGCCAACACATTGTTTTTCAAGAATGTTAGCGAGAGATGCAATGCAATGAACATGTGCAAGGATATCACCCAGTTCTATTCCAGCCTTTCCAACACGTCCTCTGGCTGACTGTTTCATTCATAAATCAGTAACCAAGTTCAATGGGCGTGGTTACCGTCAGGGGGCCCTGGACCAGCGGTTGCTATGCGACATGCGTCAAACACGCATGTTTCATTCTGAAGCAAGGTCATGAAACCCGAAAACTTCAACATTTCATCTGCTGCCAATGCCGGGACACTGGCATTCGACACCCACTCGACATGGCGCCAGCGGCGCGACAGCTTGCTCAGCCAATTGCCCGACCGCCCATTCGTGGCGCCGCGCGTTGCAGTGGCTCTCATCCGCCTTGCCGAAATCACCCTGCTTGTTCTGGTGGGTTTCCTCAATGCCATCCGCTATCCGGGACTTGAGGAGGCAAACCCGCTCTACCCCTACGGCATGGCTCTCGCCACTGCCGCATTTTCACTTGTCACAATGCTGCAGGTGGGAGGGCTTTACGGGTTATCGGAGCTTTTCAATCCTCTGAGGCATCTGCCGCGCTTCATTGTATCTTGGTTTTTGGCCATCTGTCTTGGGGCCCTATTACTTTTCGCAACCAAAATGGGCGCCAGCGTTTCGCGCGGCTGGTTCATCATGTGGGCGACATCAGGCCTGTTCTTCTTTATTGCCGGCCGGTTTGCCATTGCCGCCATCCTGCGACGCCTCAACAATCATGGCCAGTTCAACAAGAGGGCCGTACTTGTCGGTGGTGGTGCGGATGCAGAACATGTCATCTCCACCCTCAACAACTCGTCCGACACCGGCATTACACTGCTCGGGATCTTCGATGACCGGCTCGGCAGCCGCTCTCCTGACATCACGCAGGGCCTCAAGAAGCTCGGCACCATTCCCGATCTCATCGATTTCGTGCGGGCGACGCGAATCGATACGTTGATCCTGACGCTTCCACACACTGCGGAAGACCGCCTTATGTCGATTCTGAAGAGTCTGTGGGTGCTACCAGTCGACATCCGGTTGAGCGCGCAAGGGCAGAAGCTGCGCTATCGCCCACGCGCCTATTCCTACATCGGCAATCTGGCGCTGCTCGATGTATTCGACCGTCCGCTTGGCGACTGGGGTCCCTTCATCAAGGCCGTTGAAGACAAGTTCATTGCTTCCATTGCGCTGGTCCTCTTGGGCCCGGTCTTCGCCGCTGTTGCCCTTGCCGTCAAACTCGGCAGCAAGGGACCCGTTCTCTTCAAGCAAAAGCGCTACGGCTTCAACAACGAACTGATCGAGGTCTACAAGTTCCGCTCCATGTATGTGAGCGAAGCCGATGTTGATGCTCGCAAGCTCGTCAGCAAAGGCGATCCGCGCGTCACCCGTGTCGGCCGATTTATCCGGCGCACGAGCCTTGATGAACTGCCGCAGCTCCTCAATGTCCTGAAGGGCGAACTGTCGCTCGTCGGACCCAGACCCCATGCCACGAAGGCGAGCGCGGCGGGCAATCTCTATGAGTCGGTCGTCGACGGATATTTCGCGCGCCACAAGGTGAAGCCCGGCATGACAGGCTGGGCGCAAATCAATGGCTGGCGCGGCGAGACCGACACGGCCGAGAAGATCGAACGGCGCGTCGAACACGACCTCTATTATATCGAGAACTGGTCGCTCATTTTCGATCTTTACATCTTGGCAAGAACCCCGCTTGCCCTGCTCAATACGGAGCAAGCCTACTGATTCAGCGCGTGCCAACACCCACCCCCTTCCGGGTCACACCCCTCGGCAGCACCCTTGATGTTGCGCGCCAGGGGCTGGTGTTGCTCATGTTTGCATCCGCGTTCTTTGTCCTCATCGAGCCGGCTCCCACCGATCTGCTCTTCGTCCTCAGTCTTCTCTGTTTTGTGGGGTCAGGCCTTCGATTGACGGCCGCCATGGTGCCTCTCATCCTCTACCTGCTGCTCTACAATCTCGGTGGCCTGATTGGGCTTGTTGGATTCCAGGCCGATGCGAAAGCAGAAATGTTCATGGTAACGTCGCTATATATGGGCGCCATGGCGATGTTCGTTGCCTTTTACGTGGCCTATGATCCCTTGCGCCGATTTGAGATCATCAGAGTCGGTCTCTATGTCTCTGCATTCTTGGCTTCTGTTTTTGCCCTGATGGACTATTTCGCGGTGGGGGGCGTTCCCCACATGATGCCCGGCCGGGCCACGGGATTGTTCAAAGATCCCAATGTTTTTTCGACCTTCATCATCTTCCCGGCGATCCTGATGCTGCAAAGCCTGCTCATCGGCAACAGCAGGCGGCCCATCATCCTGACTCTGACTTTTCTGGTTGTGGCGGCTGCGCTCTTCCTGTCGTTCTCGCGAGGCGCATGGATAAACTTTCTTGCCGCGGCAGCATTGATGGCCTTGCTTACATTCGCGCTCAACCCTCAGGGACATTTGCGAAGCCGCATCATGATTATCGGCATTGCGGCGGTCATCATCGGCTTCATCGGAATCTCCGCGCTGATGGCCAACGAACATGTGCGTGCCATGTTCGCTGAGCGCTTTTCGCTGGTGCAGTCCTACGACACAGGTGAGACAGGGCGTTTCGGCAACCAGATGCGCAGCATTCCATTGCTGTTCTCATCGCCTTTCGGACTAGGCCCACTGCAATTCCGCAATCATTTTGGCCTCGAGCCGCACAACACATTCCTCAACGCATTTGCGTCCTATGGCTGGCTCGGTGGCGTGGCCTACCTGTTGCTGGTTCTCAGCACCATCTCCATCGGGATCAGGGCCGCTTTCACCCGCTCAACCCTGCAGCCGCATGTCATCGCTGTCCTCTGCCCGATGGTGGCAGTCATCATCCAAGGCGTGCAAATCGACACCGATCACTGGCGCCACTTCTACTGGATGCTGGGCGTGCTCTGGGGTTTGTCGGCGGTGGCGCTGCGCGAGCCTTCCAGTTCGAGGGATGAACTACTGCAACGCCTTCGCGCAGTTTAACCAGAAGTGTAGGCCCGCAAAGTCTCGGCCGTTCCGTGCCCTGCCAGCGATGCCAGTGCAGCGGCAAAAGCCTCAGCAAAAGCATTGTGATTGGTGAGGTCCCCATAGATGTCAATCATGGCGAGCCAGGCGCGGGGCGATGATTGGGCGGACTTGGCGGTTGCCTGCAGTCTCTCCCAATTGGGATCATTGGGCTCGATCACCTTGCCGCTGTCGCTCGTGCCGGCGCAATAGCGGCACCACAGGGCGGACTCCAGGGCAAGACCCGCCATGCTCCTGCTCATGGCGATATTGTCATTGATGACGGGCACGATGAATTTCGGTTGACGATTCGAACCGTCAAGACACAGGCGGCGCACGGTATCTCCAATCTTGGGATTGGAAAAGCGGCGGCCAATGAGCTTGTAGTATTGTTGAATATCGGTGCCGGGCACGGGCGGCACCGTCGGGATCACTTCTTCCTGTTCCACTTTTTCGAAGAAAGCGTGGATGAGCGGATGCTCCATGGCCTCGTGGACATAATGCACATCGAGGAGCCCACCGGGATAGGCGATGATGGCGTGGCCACCGTTCAGAATGCGGATCTTCATATACTCAAAAGGTGTCACGTCGGGTACGAATTGCGCGCCCACCTTTTCGAAGGCCGGGCGGCCTGTCGGGAAGTTATCTTCAACCACCCACTGCTTGAATTCCTCACAGAAGACGGGCCAGCTGTCCTCAATCCCAAACTCTTCAGCCGTGATCTTGCGCTCGCGGTCGGTGGTTGCGGGTGTGATGCGGTCCACCATGGCATTTGGAAAGGCCACATTCCTTTCGACCCAGTCGGCGAGTTTCTCGTCCATCAGGCGGGCGAGACCAGTCACGGCGTTGCGCGTGACAATGCCATTGTGAGGAACATTGTCGCAGGACATGACGGTGAAAGGCGCCAGCCCCGCTTCCCTCCTCGATTTGAGGCCGTGGAGAATGAGACCAAACACGCTGGTCGGGTCGTCAGGGTGCTTGGAGTCCCGCTGCAGGGCCGGATGAGACGGATCAAATTTCCCGGTTGCGGGATTGATCATGTAACCGCCCTCGGTCACCGTCAGTGAGACGATGCGGATGGCGGGATCTGCAAGGGCTTTCAGCAGTCTTGGGCGTTCGGACGGCGGAATGAAATCCACCATCGGCCCCGTTACACGCGCAGCCGCGAGGTTAGCGTCCTGCTCCACGACTGTTGATAGGTAATCCTGGGCGGCGAGCTTTTCCCGCATTGTTTCGTCGAAAGGCATGACGCCAGCGCCGATGATGGCCCAGTCGTGGTTGAGCCCCAGGTTGAAGAGATCATCGAGATAGACGGCGAGATGGGCGCGGTGGAAATTGCCGACGCCGAAATGAAGGATACCTGGCGAAAGCTGGTTCCTGGAATATTTCGGCACCGCGACCCCGGCAGCGAGCGCGCCCAGATTTGCAAGCGAGAGCCTTGCCATGTCAGCTCATCCACTGCCCGCCGTCGACATTGAAAGTCTGGGCCACCACATAGTCACTTTCGGCGGATGCCAGGAAAATGGCGCAGCCCACATGGTCTTCGGGTGTACCCATGCGGCCAAAGGGAACGCCCTCGCCCACCAGCCGCTTTTTCTCGCCGAGGGGCCTTCCTTCATATTTTGCAAAGAGTGCATCCACATGATCCCACATGGGCGTGTCCACCACGCCGGGAGCGATGCC
>JAIBJH010000038.1 GCA_020029455.1 Hyphomicrobiales bacterium | reverse complement strand
CGCGAAGGAATTCGGATTCTTGACGAAAGTCACGCGCACGCCAGGCTCGAACTTGTCGAGCTTGTAGGGCCCGGCGCCATTTCCGGAGAGATCCACCTTGCCGTCCTTTGAAGGCAGAATGGGGAACTGATAGGCGGAGAGGAGATAGGGGAAGTCGGCATTTCCGCCGGAGAGTTCAAACACCACGGTATCAGGGCCGTCGGCCTTGACCGAGGTGACGTTGGCAAGAAGGGCCTTGCCGGGAGACTTCGAGTCGGCGCCGGTGTGATAGTTCACCGTGTCCACGACGTTTTGCGAGGTGACGGTTGAGCCGTCATGGAAGGTCGCGCCCTTCCTGATCTTGAACACCCACTTCTTGGCGCTATCAGCCGGTTCGAAGCTTTCGGCGAGATAGGGAACGGCATTGGCCTTCTGGTCGACGCGGACCAGCGGTGCACCGGTGAGGCCCTTGCCCCAGGCGAAGTTCATGCCATGGGCCCAGGTGGCGGGATCGAAGGTGTCGGTGGTGGCGCCATGGCCGATGCCGCAGCGGAAATTGCCGCCGGGCTTGGCCTGGGCGCGGGCAGCCGAGATGAAGAGCTTGTCAGCCGCTGCAATCGTCAATCCGCCGGCGACGGCGAACTGCACGAAGTCACGGCGGGAAAGCTTGCCCCTGGTCACGGCCTTTTTGGCCTGTTCAAGCTTGAATTCAAATTCCTTCATGTGTCACTCCATATGAAATGGTTTTTGCCTGAAAATGGGGGGCTGGCTTTCGTGGCGCGGCGAACCCTGTGCCGCGCGGTTTCTGTCCAAAACTCCCTCTGTATTCTTGTTCTTGCTCCAATGCGGAGATGGTTGGGGTGCTCCTAACCTGAGGCAAAGCTTACATCAGGCTAGGGTCCCGTCAATTCAATTTGCGCCACTTTATGGTCCATAACGGAAGGGCCAGACTGGTGAATTGTTTCGGACAGAGATATTTTGAGGCGGCGCGTTCATGTTGGGGGCGGTGTCAACACAGGTGCCTCATGAGGCTTTACAACTCCGATTTGCCGTTGCAATCATCCCGTCACAAATTGCGGCGGGCCACGAACCCATGGGGAATGAGACCGGGGGCATGAGCGAGGGAGTCATCGGCAATCTGGTGATAGCGGCAGCGCGAAAATTGCTGCCGAAGGATTTTAAGGGCTCACTTGAGCTCACCTTGCCCTCGGGCCGGCGGGAACTCCTGGGACAAAAGGGCACAGGCTTCGATGCCGACCTGACGCTCAAGAACTTCAAGGTGGTCTGGGCCTCGATCCGGCGCGGGCATCTGGGGTTCTTCGACCGTTACATGGCGGGTGATATCGAGAGCCGCGATCCCACCACCTTCTTCCGCTTCTACCTGCAGAACCAGCGGGGCCTCGACAAGGCCTCGGAAGGCATCTTTTTCTCAAGCCTCCTCGACCGGCTGTGGCACAGGCTGCGCGACAACACCCCCGCCAAGGCAAAGGACAACATTGCCGCGCATTATGACCTCGGCAATGCCTTTTACGAACAGTGGCTCGACGAAACGATGAGCTACTCTTCCGCCTTGTTCGACGGTACGGCCAACAGCCTGGAGGCCGCCCAGCGGCGGAAGATCGAAAAGGTGCTGGAAGCGGCCGAGGTGCATAAGGGCAAGAGTGTGCTCGAGATTGGCTGTGGCTGGGGCGGGGTTGCCGAGGCGGCGGGCAAACTTGGAGCGAGGCTCCGCGGCATCACCCTTTCGGCCGAACAACTGGCCTTCGCCAATATGCGCATGGCCAAGCACAAGCTTGAGGACAAGGTGGAGTTGGTGTTCGAGGATTACCGGGACACGAAAGGCGTCTTTGACGCCATCGCCTCGGTTGAGATGATTGAGGCGGTGGGCGAGGCCCATTGGCCTGCCTATTTCAAGACGCTGTATGAAAGGCTGAAGCCCGGCGGCGTCGCGGCAATCCAGGGCATTACCATCCGTGAGGACAATTTCGAGACCTACCGGAACAGCGTTGACTTCATCCAGCGCTATATCTTCCCTGGGGGCATGCTGCTCACCAAGCAGATCATGAAAGAGCAGACACAGAAGGCAGGATTGCTGTTTGAAAAGATGGAATGCTTCGGGCAGTCCTATGCCCAGACACTTGCCCTGTGGCGCGAACGCTTTGAGGTGGCCTGGCCCCAGATTGCGCCGCTCGGCTTTGATGAGCGCTTCCGCCGCATGTGGAACCTCTATCTTTCCTATTGCGAGGCCGGATTTGCCGAGGGGATCATTGACGTCGGCATCTACAAGCTCAGAAAACCGGCTTGACGCCTGATCCGATTTCCACCAGGCGCGTAAGAGCAGCCGTGGTTCACAACCAATAGCGTGATTGCACAGCTACCCCCGAGGACGAAACACAGGCATGAAACTCATCGGCATCAGTGGCGCCTTGCGCAAGGCCTCGACAAACACCGGGCTGTTGCGGGCGCTGCGCGAGATGGCGCCGGCGGGCGTTGAGCTTGAAATCAACACGCTGCATGGCATTCCACTTTTTGACGAGGATGTCATTGCGGCGAGCGGCAAGCCTGCTGTCGTTCTCGATCTCGCCGAGCGCATACGCGGGGCTGACGGCGTTATCATTGCAACGCCTGAGTATCAGTTCTCAGTACCGGGCGTGCTCAAGAATGCCAATGACTGGCTGTCGATCTGCAATGCGCCGTTTAAGTGGAAGCGTACCGGCATTGTGGGGGCGAGTGCAGGCGCTATGGCGGGCACGGCGCGGGCGCAGTATCACCTCAGACAAAATCTTCAGGGGCTTCAGGCCATCGTCATGCCGCGGCCGGAATTCTTCGTCGTGCATAATGAACTGAAGTTCGACGCGGAAGGCAATCTGACCGATGCCGAAACGCGCGAGCGGCTGGAGAAATGGTTCGCCGCTTTCCGCGAATGGGTTGAGAAGAAACCCTGATCAGAGTCAGATCATTATCTATTGAGGCGCGTACCGAACTTCCATCTCCCCCCGTAGAAGGGGGAGGAGGCTCATTCAAAGTTGATCACGCACTAACCTTGGTTCTCGGTGCCGTCTTGTAGTTGCTGCCAGGTGTTGGGACGCGAAAGCATCTGCTTCAGATAAGCGAGATTGGCTTCCACCTCGTTGGGCGGCAGGTCTTCGCTGGCGATCTTCTGACTTTCTTCAAAGTGCCCTTGCAACCCCACAACGAGGGCCAGGTTTTGGCGGATGCGGGGCAGCGACTTGCTGCCGGGTGCAGCCAAGGCCTCTCGCAGCAATTTTTCTGCTTCGGGCAGCTTGCCCTGCAGGGCAAAGGACATGGCCATGTTGTTCATGACCGACAATTCACCGGGCTTGAGGGTCAGAGCCTGCTGATATTTCTCGCGGGCCTCGGCATGCCTGGCCTGCTGATCGAAAGCCGTGCCCCAGGCCGAAAAGATCTGCCAATCGCCGGGATTGAGCTGAGCCGCGCGTTCCAGAACGGCCGAAGCTTGACCGCCTTCACCAATCTTGAGAAATTCCTTGCCGACGGCGGCCAGCGCTTCAGCATTGGCTGGATTGCGTTCAGCAACGGTGCTGAGCACACCGACCTGCGTTGGACGCTGGCCCAACGCGCCAAGGTTTGCGGCATAGGCAAGGCCGAGCTTGAGGTCGCCGGGATTGGCGTTCCACTGCTTGGCCATGGCCTCGGTCTTCTTGAAGGAGACGCCGCTTGAAGTGGAAGCCGATGTCGATGCGGTTGCGAGAGGATCGGCATCAAGGCTTGCCGACTTGTTCTGGCAGGCCGCCAGCGCACAAGCTGCCACAAGAAGAACTGCGCCTGTTCTCACAGACGTGGGCCACCGCCCGCCACGCCATCCCATTTGATCAATCTCCAACACCTAGCAAACCGTCCCCTGACGTGTTAGCGCGCTCCTTCTCAACAAAAGCTTAACCATGGTTGTTAAGAACTTGTTTGGATTTGGATATGGATTCGCCCGATGATTGATGCCGCAAAACTGTTGCTCGATGGCCCTGCAAAAAGGGCCGTACCCATCCATGTGATCGCCGCTGCGAACTGGGAGAAAACCTCGAAGAAACTGCCTTCCGTGCATCGTGATTGGGCAAAAGCGCAAGGTTTCGTGGCCAAGCCCGGAAGCTTGATGCAGGTGGCGGGAGCATCGGGACAGCTGGAGGCCGTATATGCCGGAGCTCCCAGGGCGGAAGATGATGCCTTTTCTCTAGGGGCCATTTCGTCTCGCCTGCCGGAAGGTGTCTATGCCTTCAAGGAGTCGCCCGGACAGGTCGCGCTGGTGGCGCTGGGTTGGGCGTTGGAACTTTACAAATATGATCCCTACCGGCCGCAGAGCGCGCGCATGGCACAGCTTGTGGTGCCAAAGGGCGTCAAGCGCGATGAGGTGGCGCGTCTTGCCAACACGAGTTTCATGGTGCGCGACCTCATCAACACGCCGGCCAATCTGTTCGGCACGGCCGAGCTTGAGGCGGCGGCCCGCAAGGTGGCGAAGCAACATGGCGCGAAGATCAAAGTCATTTCGGGGACGGAACTGGCCAAGGGTTTTCCGCTGATCCAGGCGGTGGGCGAGGCATCGCCACGCGCTCCCCGGCTCATCGACTTCACATGGGGAAAGGCAAGCGCGCCCAAGGTGACGCTGGTGGGCAAGGGCGTGGTCTTCGATACGGGCGGCCTCGACATCAAGCCCTCCTCCAGCATGCTGCTGATGAAGAAGGACATGGGCGGGGCCGCCAATGTGCTGGGACTTGCCAGCCTCATCATGGCGGCGAAGCTTAAGGTGAGGCTGCGGGTGCTCATTCCGGCGGTAGAGAATGCCATTTCAGGTCCTGCCTTCCGGCCTGGCGATGTGTTCAAATCGAGGAAGGGGCTCACTGTCGAAATCGGCAACACCGATGCGGAGGGCCGGCTCATTCTTGCCGACGCCTTGGCCCTTGCCGAAGAGGAGGAACCCGAGCTTCTGGTGGACATGGCCACACTGACGGGCGCTGCCCGGGTGGCGCTGGGGCCTGATCTTCCGCCCTTTTACACCGATGACGAAAAATTGGCGGAAGAGCTTGCAGGCTTTGCCGCAAGCGAGAACGATCCCCTGTGGCGGCTTCCCCTGTGGCGCGCTTACGCCAGCATGATCGAGACGCCCATCGCCGATCTCAACAATGCCGGGGCCGGGGGCTTTGCCGGTTCGATCACGGCGGCCCTCTTTCTCAGGCGCTTTGCAGAGAAAGCCAAGGCACATCTTCATCTCGACATTTTCGGCTGGACGCCGACGGCCAAGCCGGGGCGGCCCAAGGGCGGGGAACAACAAGGCATGCGGGCGCTTTTTGCCATGCTCAAGGCGCGCTACGGTGGTTGATCGGGCGGCGGATTTGGGGAAATATGTAACGGTTCCGAAACAAGCGGAGTTAAGTGCGCCATGCGTCTTTCGCCGTCCCAAGCTGCGCAGCTCTGGCATGATGTGGCGCTGGCCCAGGTGCAGGATGATGAGCCCGATCTTTCGGTGCGGCAATTGACCGTTCTTCTTTCCATCTATCTTGAGCCGCCACCGCATACGGTGCGGGGTCTTGCTGCAAAGCTGCAGGTGACAAAACCTGTCATCACACGTGCACTTAATTCCATGGGCAAGCTCGGGCTGGTGTCGCGGCGGCGGGACGAAAAGGACAAGCGCAATGTGCTGGTGCAACGCACGGTGAAGGGTGTGCTCTATGTGGAGCGCTTGTCGGACCTTGTCGCGGCAAAGGCAGAGAAATTGTGAGCCGGGGATTGTGACGGGGGCGAAACCAGACAAGAGGCTTCATGCCTGGCGGGAAGACCTTGCCGACGAGCGGTTGAAGGATAGGCTTGAGGCGGCGGCCTATGTCGAGGGCAAGCCTGCACAAGTGATCGCGGCGGTTTGCAATGTCCATGGCGCGCCGGCGGCGGATGCCGCGCAGGTGACACAAGCCCTCATGGGAGAGACGGCGCGAGTCTTTGAGACGCGCGATGGCTGGAGTTGGGTGCAGCTCGATGGCGACGGCTATGTGGGCTATGTGCGCGAAGATGAGCTTGCGGCAACTATCGAAACGCCCACCCACAAGGTGATCGTTCAATCAACCCTCCGCTTCAGCAGGGCAGACATCAAGTCACAACCTGCCACCTTCCTGCCCCTTAATGCCAGACTGTGCTCCGTGGACGAAGAGAACGGCTTCCTCCGACTCAAGCGCGGCGGCTTTGTGTATGCGGCCCATTGCGCGGGGCTTTCCCACGCGGCACCTGACTGGGTCTCAAGGGCGGAACAGTTTCTGGGAACGCCCTATCTTTGGGGTGGAAGGAGTGTCGCCGGCATTGATTGTTCCGGCCTTATGCAGGTGTCGCTGCAGGCGGCGGGCAGGATCTGCCTCAGGGATTCAGACATGCAGGAAGCATCGCTCGGCATGGAATTTCCGGAGGGAGCCAAGCTGCAGCGCGGTGATCTCATTTTCTGGAAAGGTCATGTGGGCGTCATGCGTGACGCAACAACGCTGCTTCATGCCAATGCCCATCACCTGATGGTAGTGAGTGAGCCGCTTGAAGAGGCGGTGGCGCGCATTGCCGCCAAGGGTTCGGAGATCACGGCGGTCAGGCGGCTTTAATAGCCGCGTGTGCGGTCCACGAGATTGTCGAGCTGGCCGGTCTTTTCAAACTGCGTGATCGCTTGGGCCACATAGGTGCAGATGACCGATGGTTCGCTGTCAGCGGCGGAGTGCGGCGTGAGATAGACGCGCGGGTGTGACCAGAAGGGGCTGTCGTTTGGCAATGGCTCCTTACCAAAGACATCAAGCGAAACGGCAAGCAGTTCGCCTGATTCAAGCGCAGCAAGAATATCTGCCTCCACCTGCTGGCGGCCACGGCCCGCATTAATGAGGACGGGTGCGCCAAGGGGACCATTGTGGGCGAGCTTCTTGATGACAGCGCGATTGATCAGGCCGTCGGTTTCTGCTGTGGCAGGAAGCAAGCAAACAAGAATATCAGTGCGGGTAAGGAAGGCGTCCAGTTCTTCGGCACCCGCAAAACTTTGAACCCCGTAGATGGATTTGCGGCTGCGGCTCCAACCCGCCACCTGAAAGCCCAGCATGGCAAGCTTCTTCGCCGCATCTTCGCCTAGGACGCCGAGCCCCATGACGCCGACACGCAAGGCCGATGCGGCATGCTGCGGGAACGAATCCCATGTCTTGTTGCGCTGGTTTGCAAGAATGCGGGCCTGCTGGCGGTGATGCATCAGCACATGCATGACGATGTGCTCGGACATGCGCATGGTGAGATCCGGGCTGTTGACACGGACGATGGGAATGTTATCGGGAAGCGTGGGATCGGAGAGAATGGCATCAACGCCTGCGCCCAGCGAGAAGATCACCTTCAGGTTCGGCAATTCGCGCAAGACATTGGGTGGCGGCAGCCAGGCGGCGGCATAACGCACGTCTGCGGTCTCGCCTATGGCAGGCCATTTACGGATGTCATGGCGCGGCAGGGCCTTTTTCATTTCATTGGCCCATTGATCGCCATCCCAGGTGGGCGTCACGAAAAGGAATGCGCTCATTGCTTCACCACGCCATGGGTAGGCTTGAGATTGAGCGAGGCCGCGAGCAGCGCCTTGGTGTAAGGATCCTGCGGGTTCTCGAAAATCTGCCTGCCCTCTCCACGTTCCACGACAAGTCCATTCCGCATGACGATCACTTCATTGGCCAGGGCGCGCACCACTTTCAAGTCATGGCTGATGAAGAGATAGCCGAGATTGTGCTTCTCCTGCAGCTTGCGAAGGAGATCGACCACTTGCGCCTGCACCGACATGTCGAGCGCCGAGGTGGGTTCATCCAGCATGATGAATTTCGGATCGAGGGCGAGCGCCCGGGCAATGGCGATGCGCTGGCGCTGGCCGCCGGAAAATTCGTGGGGGTAGCGATCCATGGTTGAGGGATCGAGGCCCGTCTCGGCAAGCGAGGCGGCGACACGTTCGCGCCTTTCGGCGGCGGGCATGTCAGGTTTTTGGATGAGCAGACCCTCCTCCACGATCTGGAGGATGGACATACGCGGCGACAAGGAGCCGAAGGGATCCTGGAAGACAATCTGCATGTCCTTGCGCAAGGGCCGCATGGCCTTGCTGTTGATCCCATCAATGCGGCGGCCGCGATAGATGATCGGACCTTGCGATGAGATGAGACGGAGGATGGCAAGGCCCAGCGTGGTTTTCCCCGAGCCTGACTCGCCGACGATGCCTAGCGTCTGGCCTGCCTTAACCTCACAAGTGATGCCATCGACCGCCTTGATGTGGCCGATGGTCTTACGGAAGAAGCCACGCTTGATGGGAAACCAGACCTTGAGATTGTCGGTTGTCACTAGCGTTTCGGCATCCGGCCTTGGGATGGGGGGATTGCCCTTGGGTTCGGCGGCCAGCAGCATTTTGGTGTAGGCATGTTGCGCCCCGGCAAAGATTGTTTGCGTCTCGCCCTGCTCTACGATTTTCCCTTTCTGCATGACGCAGACGTGATCGGCCATGTGGCGCACGATGCCGAGATCGTGGGTGATCAGAAGCATGGCCATGCCGAATTCCTTCTGGAGGTTCTTCAGCAATTCCAGAATCTGCGCCTGCACCGTGACATCAAGCGCCGTTGTCGGTTCGTCAGCAATCAGCAGATCGGGATTGTTGGCAAGGGCCATGGCGATCATCACGCGCTGACGCTGGCCGCCCGACAATTGATGCGGATAATCGGCAAGACGGGATTCCGGATCGCGGATGCCGACCTTGCCCAAAAGTTCGATGGTGCGGGCGCGGGCCTTTTCTTCCGAAATGCCGGCGTGAAGTTCGAGGATTTCGCCGATCTGTTTTTCCACCGTGTGCAGCGGATTGAGCGAGGTCATGGGCTCCTGGAAGATCATGGTGATGTCGCGACCCCGCACCCGGCGCAAATCAGTTTCATCGCGGTCCAGAAGATTTTCTCCATTGAACCAGATCTCGCCGGAAGGATGGGACGCTGATGGGTAGGGCAGGAGCTTAAGAATAGAGAGCGCCGTCACGGATTTGCCGGAGCCGCTTTCACCGACCAGCGCAAGCGTCTTTCCCTTCTCGAGGGTGAAAGAGGCACGGTCGACGGCGAGCGTGCTCTGGCCGCCTTGCGTGAAAGCAATGGAGAGATCCTTCACTTCCAGCAGGGGAGCCGTCATCTGAAAGTCTTCCGTGGATCGAGGGAATCGCGCACCGCCTCGCCGATGAAGACGAGAAGCGTCAACATGGAAGAGAGAATAATGAAGGCGGTGATGGCAAGCCATGGCGCCTGCAGGTTTTCCTTGCCCTGCTTCACCATTTCACCGAGCGAAGCCGAGCCTGCTGGGAGCCCAAAGCCGAGATAGTCGAGGGCAGTGAGCGTTGTGACACTGCCCGACAGGATGAAGGGCATGAAGGTGATGGTGGAAACCAGCGCGTTGGGCAGAAGGTGCTTGAGCATGATCGCCACGTCACCGAGCCCCAAGGCCCTTGCGGCGCGGACATATTCAAAATTCCGTGCGCGGAGGAATTCTGCGCGCACCACGCCAATCAGCGTCGTCCATGAGAACAGCAGCAGGATGACGAGCAGCAGCCAAAAGGAGGGGGTCACGAAGGCGGTGGCGATGATGATCATATAAAGGGCGGGCATGGAGGACCAGATGTCGATGCCGCGCTGGAAGAGAAGATCGGTCCAGCCGCCGAAATAGCCCTGCACGGCGCCGGCAATGACCCCGATGATCGACGAAAAGAGCGTGAGGATCAGGCCGAAGGCCACGGAAATGCGGAAACCATAGAGGACGCGAGTGAAAACATCCCTGCCCTGGTCATCGGTGCCGAGCCAGTTGAGATTGCCGGCAATGCATTGCGGATCGCGCACGTCTTGCGGATATTTGGTGCAGGCCTGTTTGCTTGTGAGCCGGAAGGCGGGCCGTGAGGGGGCTGGCTCCGGCAATTCAAGGTTCACGGTGTTGAAGGAATAACGAACGGGCGGCCAGAGCATCCAGCCATTGGCTTCGATCTCGTCGGTATTCACCGGATCGCGGTAGTTGGTGTTGGCGAGAAAGCCGCCGAACTTGCTTTCGGGATAGTCCACGAAGAGCGGATAGAGGAGTTCGCCCTTGTAGGAGGCAAGGATCGGCCGGTCATTGGCGATGAAGGGCGCGAAGAGAGAAATGGCAAAGAGCGCCATGAAGATGTTGAAGGACCAGAAGCCCCGCTTGTTGGCGCGGAAGAGCTGCAGGCGTCTTTGGTTGAGGGGCGAGAAGCGGTCAGCGAAAGCCACAGATCATACCTCGCGGCTTTCAAAATCGATCCGGGGATCGATCCAGGTGTAGGTGAGGTCGCTGATCAAGGCGATGAAAAGGCCGATCAGGGTCATGATGTAGAGATTGGCGAAGACCACGGCATAGTCGCGTTTTTCCACGGCGCGGAACATCAAATAGCCGAGCCCATCCAGCGAAAACACTTGTTCGATCAAGAGCGCGCCGGAGAAGAACGCTCCGAGAAAGGCGCCGGGGAAACCAGAGATCACCAGGAGCATGGCATTGCGGAAGACGTGGCCGTAGAGGACGCGGCGTTCGGAGAGGCCCTTGGCTCTGGCCGTCATCACATACTGTTTCTTGATCTCGTCCAAAAAAGAATTCTTGGTGAGCAGCGTCATGGTGGCGAAGCTCGAAACGCCTATTGCGGTGAGCGGCAGAATGAGATGCCAGGCGTAGTCGAGGAGTTTTTCCAGCGGCGACAGTGAAGCAAAATTGTCAGAGGTGAGGCCACGGAGCGGGAACCAGTCCCAGTAGCTGCCGCCGGCGAAGAAGACGATGAGGAAGATGGCGAGGATGAAATTGGGAATGGCGTAACCGATGATGATGACGCCAGATGTCCAGATATCGAAGCGGCTGCCATCGGAAACAGCCTTGCGGATGCCCAAAGGCACAGAGACGAGATAGGTGATGAGCATCAGCCAGACACCGAGCGAGGCAGAGACGGGCATTTTCTCGGCGATCAGGCTGACGACGGGTCTTGACGTAAAATAACTTTCGCCGAAATCGAAGCGCAGATAGTTCCACAGCATCAGCAGGAAGCGCTCGTGGGCGGGCTTGTCAAAGCCGAACTGCACTTCAAGCTTCTTGATAAATTCGGGATCGAGACCCTGGGCGCCGCGATACTTCGAGGTCACTTCGCTTGAGTCTTGACCCAAGTTCTCGTTGCCGCTGTCGAGGCGCGAGCCACCTTCCGGGTTTTCGAGCTGCGAGATGATCTGCTCGATGGGGCCGCCCGGCACGAACTGGATGATGACAAAGGTCAGGAGCATGACGCCGAGAAGCGTCGGGATCATGAGCAATAGGCGCTTGAGGATGTAGGCTCCCATGCGGGCGCTTTACGTCTTCTTCAGTTTCGCGGCGGCCTCGGCATCAAACCACCAGATATCCGGGTAGCCCGGCGAATAGCCCGGCATGTTGTCGGGATGGCGGACGCGCGACCAATAGGCGATCCAGTCCACCGCCTTAAACCACATGGGCACCACATAGTGGTTCCACATGAGCACGCGGTCCATGGCGCGGCAGGCGGCAATGAGCGTCTTGCGGTCCGTCGCCAGGATGATCTTGCCGATCAGTTCATCGATGGCGGGATTTTTGATGCCGACATAGTTCTGGCTCTGCTTCTTATTAGCGAATTCGCTGCCGAAGAAGTTGCGCTGCTCATTGCCGGGCGAGAGGCTCTGGCCCCAGGAGGCAACGATCATGTCGTAGTCGTGGGCTTCCTGGATGCGCTCATATTGGGCGGCATCCACCGTACGCACATTGACGGAAATGCCGAGCAGTTCCAGCTGTTCCTTGTAGGGCAACGCGATGCGCTCAAAGGCTTGCGAATCCAATACGAAGTCGATGGACAGTGCCTCGCCCTTGTCATTCTTCAGCACTTGCTTCTGGCCCTGCTGAACGCCTTTCCATCCTGCCTCAGCCAAAAGCTTCTGGGCCTCGCGCAGATTCTTGCGGCGGGCTTGGGGGGTGTCATTCAGAGGATTCTTGAATTCGGTTGTAAAGACTTCCGGCGGAATCTTGTCACGCAATGGTTCCAGCAGGGCCAGTTCTTCCGGCGTGGGCAGGCCCGTGGCTTCGAATTCGGACTGGTTGAAGTAGCTGCGTGAGCGCTCATAGAGGCCGTAGAAAAGGTTGGTGTTGGACCATTCGAAATCAAAGGCGAGATTGAGCGCCTGTCTTACCCGCACGTCCTGGAATTTGGCGCGGCGGATGTTGGGCGCCCAGCATTGCATGCCCTGCACACCCTTTCTCGGCAGGTCCTCGCGGATGACACGGCCATCCTTGACGGCCGGAAAGTCATAGGCTGTGGCCCATTGCTTGGATGAGCTCTCGAAGTGAATATCGAACTGGTCGCCCTTGAAGGCCTCGAGCAGCACATTGCGGTCCTGGTAGAATTGCACTTCGACTTCATCGAAATTGTGCTGGCCGACATTGAGCGGCAGATCCTTGCCCCAATAATCGGCGACGCGGCGGAGCACATAGGATTGCCCGGGCTTGATTGAAGCAATCTCGTAGGGACCCGATCCCAGAACGGGTTCAAGCGTGGTTTCGGCCACGTTGCGCTGCCTTCCGGCGGCGTCCTTGCCGAGCCACCAGTGTTTCGGAATGACGGGAAGCTGGCCCGAAATATTGGGAAGCTCGCGATTGCCTTTCACAGAAAACAGGAAAGTGACTTCGCGCTCGCCCGTCTGCTCGGCCTTGCTGATGTCCTTGTAATAGCCGGCATACATCGTGCTGTTGGCCTTCAGGCTGTCGAGGGAAAAAATCACGTCTTCAGGCGTGATCGGCTTGCCGTCATGGAAGCGCGCCTCGGGGCGCAGGCGGAAGACCACTTGCGAGAAATCCTCCGGGTACCAGAAGCTCTCGGCGATCAGGCCATACTCCGCCGGAGGCTCATCGAGCGGTTGCTCCATCAGCAATTCATTGACGCCGGTGGAGGCCGAGTCACCCTTGAGGGTAAAAGAATTAATGCTGTCGAAGGAACCCAGCGTCGCCAGGCGCACGCGGCCGCCCTTGGGCGCGTCCTTGTTCACATAGGCAAACTGCGTGAAGCCCTCGGGATATTTCAACGGTTCGATCAATGTGCTGCCGTGGCGGAACTGGCGCTCCTGGGCAAATGCGGGGGCACCGAAACCCTGGCCGCCAAGGCCGGCGGCTCCAAGGAGCTGCAGCAGCATTCTGCGTGTGAAAATCATCGCTTTTCCGTCCCGGGCAAGATTCGCATAACTTTTAGATGAGGGCCACCAGAAAACAAAACACCGGCAACGTCATTGCCGGTGTTTGTAGGCCACTCGGGATGGCGAAACTAAGGTGCCGGGAAGGGCTTGGGGGCATCCGAGAGAGAGGCGAGATAGGCCAGAAGATCGGCGCGCTTCTTGTCGTTCTTGACGCCGCCGAAGGCCATCTTGGTGCCCTTGATGAAGCCCTTGGGGTTGGAAAGGAAGGTGTTCAGGTTTTCATAGGTCCATTTTTCGGAGGCCTTTTCCTGGGCGCCCGGCGAATAGGTGAAGCCTTCATGGGACGCGATGGGACGCTCGACGACGTTCCATAGCCCAGGACCCGTCTTGTTGGCGCTGGCGTTGGAGAAGTCGTGGCAGGCGGCGCAGGCCTTGGCTTCGGTTGCGCCCTTGGTGGCATCGGCAGAGGCCAGCAGGGTTCCGAGCGATGCAGAGGCAACAGCGCCGCCACCTTCGCCACCAGCGGCTTCGCCTTCCGTCACCTCGATCTTGAAGCCGGGCTTATCGTGCGGCACGGCCTCGGGGTGGTAGATGGCAGCACCAAGTGTTCCAAGGCCAATCACCAGAAGGCCCGTGCCCAGCACGGCGCCCGCGATCTTGTTGAAGGTCCAGCTATCCATCATGTGTTCCCAGTGCAAAAAGGTTCGATTTTCCGGCGCCCTAACTAATGCTTTGCCCCTGCTGCCGCAATATCTATAAGGGCCCCTTGCACAATTTGCCGCGCCCTTCCTCAAGTCCATGATCGACCACCAGAATACCATTGTCGTGATTCCGGCCCGGATGGCCTCGAAGAGGCTGCCCGGAAAGCCCATGGCTGACATCAACGGTACGCCGATGATCGTCCATGTCTGGCGACGAGCCCAGGAAGCCAATGTGGGCCATGTGCTGGTGGCGGCGGCGGAAGCGGAAATTGCCAATGCGGTGCGCGTGGCGGGGGGAGATGCGATCGTCACCGATGCGAAGCTCGCCTCGGGCTCCGACCGGGTGGCGGCGGCGCTGGCGCTTCGGGACCAGAAGCAGCAATACGCCCATGTTGTGAACATTCAGGGCGACCTTCCCACCATCGATCCCTTGGCGGTACAGCGATGCCTTGCGGGCCTTACCAACCCTGGTGTGGATATTTCCACCATCGCGGCGGAGATCACCGCAGGGGCCGAGCGCGACAATCCCAACATCGTCAAAGCTATTGCGCCGCTTTCCAGCACCAGAGAGGTGGCCTTCGCGCGGGATTTTGTACGCGACCTGGCGCCGGGAACGCCGCCGCCCTGGTGGCATCATATCGGCATCTATGCCTATCACCGGGCCGCACTTGAGCGCTTCGTTGCCCTGCCGCCATCGGCCCGCGAGAGGGAACGCTCGCTTGAGCAGATGAGGGCGCTGGACAATGGCATGAAGATCGCGGTGGTGCGGGTTGACAGCGTTCCACTGGGTGTTGATACGCAGGCCGACCTGGAGCGGGCCCGCAATCTCTTGAAAGACGTCGCATGAGCCAAAAGCCATCGGGAAGAATCGCCTATCAAGGCGAGCCCGGCGCCAATTCCCATATCGCCTGCCTTGAGGCGCGGCCGGA
>JAIBJH010000220.1 GCA_020029455.1 Hyphomicrobiales bacterium | reverse complement strand
AGATTGTGGACGTGGCTCTTGCCATTGGCCCGCGCAATGGTCTGCGTCTCGAGCGTCAGCACCTTGAGGTAGTTGTAAAGCCTCCGCCCCGCCTTCACTGGGTCAAGGCGCTGCATGAGTTCCGGGTCCTGTGTGGTAATGCCGGCGGGATCGCGCCCTTCATGCCAGTCGTCATATGCTCCCACCGTGGTGCCGAGCTTCTGGTATTCCTCTTCATAGTGCGGATCATTATCGCCGAGAGCCACAAGCGCTGCCGTTCCAATCGCCACCGCGTCGGCTCCAAGCGCCAGGGCCTTGGCCACATCGGCCCCATTGCGGATGCCGCCGGAAATGATGAGCTGCACCTTGCGATGCATGCCAAGCTCCTGCAGCGCGGCCACGGCTGGCCTGATGCAGGCGAGAGTCGGCATGCCCACATGTTCGATGAAGACTTCTTGCGTCGCCGCCGTGCCGCCCTGCATGCCGTCAACAACCACAACATCGGCACCCGCCTTCACGGCAAGCGCCACGTCATAATAGGGCCGCGCCCCACCGATCTTCACATAGATCGGTTTCTCCCATGATGTAAGTTCGCGAAGTTCGTGAATCTTGATTTCAAGATCGTCAGGCCCCGTCCAATCCGGGTGGCGGCAGGCCGAACGCTGGTCAATGCCCTTGGGCAGACAGCGCATAGCCGCTACGCGGTCCGAAATCTTCTGGCCCAGCAGCATGCCGCCGCCGCCAGGCTTTGCGCCCTGCCCCACCACAACTTCGATGGCGTCTGCCTTGCGCAGGTCATCCGGGTTCATGCCGTAGCGCGACGGCAGGTATTGATAGACAAGATGCCTGGATTGGCCGCGCTCTTCCGGCGTCATGCCGCCATCGCCTGTTGTCGTCGATGTGCCCGCCGCCGATGCGCCGCGCCCTAGCGCTTCTTTCGCATTGGCCGAGAGCGAGCCGAAACTCATGCCGGCGATGGTGATGGGGATCTTGAGCTCGATGGGCTTCTTGGCAAAGCGCGTTCCGAGCACAACATCGGTGCCGCATTTCTCGCGGTAGCCTTCCAACGGATAACGCGAAATCGAAGCGCCCAAAAACAGCAGGTCATCGAAATTGGGAACCTTGCGTTTCGCTCCTCCGCCACGAATGTCATAGATCCCGGTCTGCGCGGCGCGGCGGATTTCCGAGAGCGTGTAGTCATCGAAGGTGTATGACTTGCGGGGAACGGTGGGTGGAATGTTGGTGTCCATCAGTATGCGTCCGCATGATCGACGTTGAAATTGTAAAGCTTGCGGGCCGAGCCATAACGGCGGAAATCTTCTGGTCGTTCCTTACGTTTGGCCCGCTCCAGCAACTTCGCCAGATCCTCAAAATGCTCTGAGCGCATTTCTTTCTCGATGCAATCAGCACCGAGATTGGCAGCCTTGCCCTTCACATAAAGCCGCGCCTCATAGATTGAATCGCCCAGCGCCTCGCCTGCATTGCCGCAAACCACCAGATTGCCGCGCTGCGCCATGAAGGCCGACATGTGGCCCACAGAACCACCCACCACGATATCAATGCCCTTCATCGAGATACCGCAGCGCGAAGAGGCATCACCATCAATGATAAGAAGCCCGCCATTGCCCGTGGCGCCTGCCGACTCCGATGCATTGCCCTTCACCCAGATGAGGCCTGACATCATGTTCTCGGCAACGCCAACGCCGGCATGGCCGTGAATGATGATCTCGCTCTCCTTGTTCATGCCGCCGCAATAGAAGCCCACATGGCCTTGGATGTCGATGGCAAGCGGGCCATCAAGACCAACCGCAATCGCGTGCTGGCCCATGGGGTTTTTCACCAGCCAATGGCGCTGGTTCGTGTTTTTCGGCAGCTTCTGCAGGGTTTCGTTAATGCCGCGCACCCCCACTTTTTGGAGGTCTAGCTCATTCGTGCCAGACGTCATGCCTTACCGCCCCAAGTATAGATCTTCACGGGCTCAGGTTCCCAGATCTTTGCTTTGTCCGCACCCGGCAGATGCGCAATGGCGCGATATTCGGTGGCCATCGCCACATAGTCATCATTCTCCGCAATCACCGCATGCTTGCAAGCGATGGGATCGCGCACCACCGCAAAACCATCATGGGTGCCAACAAGGAAAGTGTAGAAACCATCAAGGTCCTTCAGCGCATCCTGCAGCGTTTCCTTGAGGCTCGCGCCCTGCCGGAGTTTCCATGTCATGTAGGCGGCCGCCACTTCCGTGTCGTTCTCCGTCTGGAACTCCATGCCTTTGCGCCTGAGGTTTTCACGGAGGCGGTTGTGGTTGGAGAGCGAGCCATTGTGTACGAGGCACAAATCGGCGCCTGTCGCAAAGGGATGCGAGCCTGCCGTCGTCACGGCGCTTTCCGTGGCCATCCGCGTGTGACCGATGATATGCGTGCCCTGTGCTTCATCCAGATTGAACTTCTCATAGACATTGGCGGGAAGGCCCGTCTCCTTGAAGATCTCAATGGTGTGACCCGAGCCCACCACCCGCACCTCCGGGAAATGCTTGCGCAGCCAATCGGTCACCGCCTTCTCCTTGGCATTCGTCACCAGGATGCAATGATTGCCGATCTTCGTGATCCTGCAATCGCACTTGAGGGTGCGCTCCAGTCCCACATCGATCTTCTTCCAATCGAAGGCCGGATCATTGTGGGCGAGCGAGAACTTGGTCTCGTTCTTCTTCACCGGGTTGCGGTAGATGGCAACGCCCGCTGAATCGGGCCCGCGGTTCGTCATTTCGATGATCATGGGCTTGAAGAGTTTGCCCAGTTTGGACTTCAGCTTCGGGTTCTTCACATAAAGTCCGACAATGCCGCACATGCTGCACCTCTTGCGTTTGGCGGGAGCATAACAGGGCCCGCCCTGCCGTCAACTGGCAGGAACTATTTTTTCATCAAGGGAATGTCGATTTCCAGACCAGAGGATGGTTTTGCAGCATTCTATCATTCGTCAACAGCTGACAATCTTCCGCTGCGGCGATGCAAAGGAGCAAGCGATCAAATGGATCCTTATGCGGCGGCTCAGGACCAATATCCGCCAGAACATGTTGTTCGGTTACCGGCAGCAAATCGATCTCGGCCCTTGCAAGCATGGCGGGCCAGGCCGCCACACCGTTCCGCAAAGGGAGTTTCCCCACCCGATACTTGATATCCGCTTCCCAAAGATTGACGACACTGGCGAAGACTTCGAATTCCCTCAACGCAATTTCAAGCGGATCGGGCTCAGACAAGTCATAACGGACCTCGTCAAGCAATTTGATGACGAAGTGAGTGTCCAAGAGAATTTTCATTTCTTCTCAGGCACTTCCGTCATAGGAGTAATGAGAAAGTCCTCCGGCAAGGGATCGTCGAAATCGTCCGGCATATATTCAACCACCCTGCCAATCCCGTGCTTGCGCTTGTATTCGAAAAGCGCTTCCCAATTAATGCCTTTGCGTGGCTCGTGCTTTTTCAGGTCGACAACCGGCTGGCCGTCGCGCGTAATGGTGACGCGCTCGCCTGCCTCCACCCTGCGCAAAAGCTCGGTGAGCTTGTTCTTGGCTTCCTTGACCGATATTTCCATAGACCTAATGTAGCTACCAGTAGCTACCAAGTCAAGCCCTACTCATCCCGCCGGTAACTGATAACTGAGAGATAGCGGGCGGGAAGCTTCCGCAGCTCTTCGGGGCCATGGGGGGCCTCGGCATCGAAAAACAGGGCATCGCCGGGGTGCATGTCATAGGTCTTCTCGCCATGGCGGTAGACCACATTTCCTTCCAGCATATAGATGAACTCCATGCCCGGGTGCTGGAAGGTGGGGAAGGTGTCCGTCTCCTTGGTGAGCGTGATCATATAGGGCTCGACCATCACCGGCCCGTGCGGACTGTGGCCCAGAAGCTGGTACTGGTGGCCCGCCCGCGTGCCGCGCCGCTCTATGGTGAGGCCCTGCCCCGCTTTCACAAAGGTGGCCGCGTGGAACTCCTCATAGCCCTTGAATAGAAAAGTGAAGGGAATCTGCAGCGCCTTGCTGAGCGATTCCAAAGTGGAAAGCGAAGGAGAAGTCGCGCCATTTTCGATCTTCGACAACATGCCAGCCGACATGCCCGCCGCCTTCGCAAGCTCTGAGATGGTGAGATGCAGCTTCTCCCGGTAGCTTTTCACCTCCCGGCCAATGGCTTCTTCCAAATGCCGCGCCGAGGTGATGCCCGTCTGGTGCGGGTTCTGGAAACTCTCGTCCTTGTTCTTGCCCGATTTCCTCAGCACGTCCGTCCCCAGATTTTCCTGTCAGTAAACAATCACAAGCCGACAGATTTTTCCAGCGTCCTTGCGGCACGGCGGTAACTCAGCCCTCGATCCTGGAAAAATCTGCGACTTCCGCCGTCACTTCGCGGATGCGGTTCAAGAGGTTGAGCCGGTTCACCCGGAAGCTCTCGTTCTTCTCGTTGACGACTACTGTTTCAAAAAAAGCATCGACTGGTGGGCGCAACTTGGCAATCGCCGCCATGGCCCCTTCAAAGTCTTCAGCCTCGATCGCCTTCTTCACCTTGCCCATGGCAACGGTGATGGCCGAATTCAGATCATTCTCCGCTCGCTTCACCAGCTGCGCCGGAATGATGTGCCCGTTGTAGGTCTTGCCATCCTTCTTCTCTTCGATCTTCAGAATATTGGCGGCGCGCTTGACGCCCGCAAGAAGATTCTTGCCATCATCGGTTTCGAGGAACTTGGAAAGCGCTTCGACGCGCTTGACGATCATCAACAGATCATCCTGCCCACCCAGCGAAAATACCGCATCAATCAAATCATGCCGTTGTCCCTGGTCCCTGAGA
>JAIBJH010000037.1 GCA_020029455.1 Hyphomicrobiales bacterium | reverse complement strand
TTGGCATTCAGGAATGATTGGGCTTCGGGCCCAAGGCGCGGGGTGACATAGGTCGTCATTGTCTTCCTCCCGTTTCCGTCTGATCACGGAAACGCGTCAATTGGCAAGCTCGGCGAGGCAACGGTCCAGTTGATGGAGCAGTTCATCGACGTGTTGGGCTTCCGTTGCCGGGCAAATGAGCATCATGTTGTGGAATGGCGTGATTACCACGCCGCGGTTCAGAAGATAGTGATGCACCGCGCCGTCAATGGGCCGGTGGATCACCTGGGAGGCCTCGAAACCGTTCTTCGGAGGCTTTCCCACGCACATAAACTCCACGCGGGCTCCCACGCGGGTCACGTGCCAGTCCACACCATGTTTGATGATACGCTCTGCAATGCCCTTCTCGAGACGCTTGGCAAGCTCGATGAGGGGCGCATAGGCTTCCTTGGTGAAATAGTCTTCAAGCACTGTCTTGATGAGGGCAAGCTGGATGCGGGAGCCGGAGAGCGTTGTGCCAATTCCAGAGCGACCGCTGCCACGCCCTGCAAGAAAGTCACGGATGCGGCCTGCAACTTCCGCCGAAAAGCCATAGACGGCGGCGGGAATGCCGCCCGCTATAGGCTTTCCAAAGACAAGGGCATCTGGGACAATGCCATGTTCGCGGGCATAGCCGGAAGGACCGGTTGAGAGCGTGTGAGTCTCATCCATGATGAGAAGCGTACCGGTCTTTCGCGTGGCTTCGCGTAAATACTCGAGGAAACCTGGCTGCGGCAGCACCATGCCGACATTGGTCATCACAGGTTCTGCGAGCACGCAGGCCGCGTTGCGGTCTGCCAGCGCGGCATCAAGTGCTGCAACATCATTGAATTCCACGACCTTGGTGAATTGAGTCAAGTCGCGTGGCTCGCCCACCAAGTCATGAAACTGCTGCACGGTTCCGCCATCGGCACCAACAAAGGTGTCATCGACGGCGCCGTGATAGCAGTGGTTGAAGATCAGGATCTTCTTGCGGCCCGTGATGGCGCGGCACCAGCGCAGCACTGCGCGGTTGGCATCCGAGGCCGAAGTCGTGACCTGCCAGAAGGGCAATCCAAAACGATCATGCAACAATTCGCCAACTGCGACAGCATCTTCCGATGGCATCATGGTGGTGAGGCCGCGGGCACCTTCGCGGGCGAGGCATTCCACGACTGGATCAGGTGAATGGCCGAACATGGCGCCGGTGTCGCCGAGACAGAAATCGGTGTAGCTGTGGCCGTCGGCATCGGTGAGCGTGACGCCCCTGGCCTCATTGATGAAAAGCGGGAAGGGCGTATCCCAATCCACCATCCAGTGCATGGGAACGCCGCGCAACCAATGTTCAGAGGCTTTTTCGGAAAGGGCTTTGGATTTCGGATTGCGCTGGGAAAAGAGGGCCTTTTCCCTCTCCAGCATGGAACTTATCGCTTTTTCCGAAACCTGACCACGCATGATGCCCTTGAAGTTGGTGACTGTTTTTCCACTCTAGCCAAGGCTGAGGACTGAAAACAACCCCATGCCAAGAGAACAGAACGTTCAGGCAACTCCGATGCGCAGCAGATCGTGGATGTGGATGAGGCCAATGGGCTTACCGTTCTCATCAACAACAAAGACCGCGGTGATTTGCTTTTCGTTGATCAGTTCAATGACTTCGCCGGCCAGCATGTCGCCATGGATGGTTTTTGGCGCGCGCGTCATGATGGCAGCGGCGGTGCTGATCTTCACGTCATTTGCCAAGCTGCGCCGCAGATCGCCATCGGTAATCATGCCCATGAGTTTTCCGTCGCTATCGATGATACCAACGCATCCAAAACGCTTTGCATTCACTTCGGCAATGATCTCGGCAAGTGTGGCATCGGGTCTGACCAACGGTAATTCTTCCGTCTTGTGCATGATGTCACTGGCGTGCTTGATCTGGGCACCGAGTTTGCCGCCCGGATGGAAGGCGCGGAAATGGCTTGCAGTGAAACCCTTGTCTTCGAGCAGTGCCATGGCCAATGCATCACCCAATGCAAGCTGCAACAAGGTTGATGTCGTCGGCGCAAGGCCATTGGGGCAGGCTTCCTTTGCCTTGGGAAGCAGCAGAACGATGTCGGCAGCACGGGCCAGCGTGCTTTTCTCGTCCGCGGTCATGGCCATCATCGGCACGGAAAAACGAGCACAATAATTCAGGATATCCTTGAGTTCGGCGGACTCGCCGGAGTTGGAGAGCAGGAGCACAACGTCTTTTGTTGTGATCATGCCAAGATCGCCATGGCTTGCCTCAGCCGGGTGGACGAAAGCGGCGGGCGTGCCCGTGGAGGCGAGGGTTGCGGCGATCTTGCGGGCAATATGACCGCTCTTGCCCATCCCTGAAACGATCACGCGGCCTTCCGTGCGTTTGATGGCCTCAATGGATCTTGAAAGGTTGACACCAAGCTCGCCATCAAGCGCGGCAAAGAGTGTCAGGAGTCCTTCCTGCTCTATGCCCAAGGCGCGGCGGGCGCTTTCAAGCCATGCATTCGCGGTATCAGTGTCTCTGGCCATGGGTCCTACAGGGGTTAGAACAGGCACTCAATAAACGGTTAACCATAGTGCCGCTAGTGTCCGTTTCGGGATGGTTTTGGCTGTGTTTTGCAGGCTGGCCGGCGTGGCCTTTTGTTTGTCGGCGTTGCTTATAACCGCCGCATCGCTGTCCCATGCCCAGACTGTGGACGAAACCGGCAGTGAAGATACGGAAGGCGAGGTAGCCGCGCCGGAACTGCGCCTTCTGCCGCCCATCACCATTGGTGACGATGATGTGCAGCCGCCCAAACGCAGGTTGGTTACCGAAAAAGTTGATCCCTATGCCGCGCCAGGTTTGAGGCTCGGAGCCTTCACGCTTTTTCCAGAGCTGAAGGTCGGCGGTGTTGTGACCAGTAATGCACAGGGCACAGCTGGTGGCGCTTCCGATCTTGCCCTTGAAGTCACGCCGAGCTTTCGTCTCGAAAGTGATTGGGTCCGGCACAAGCTCACGATGTCCGGTGACGCAACGCTGGAACGTTTTGCCAAATACAAGGATTTGTCTTCAGAATCGGGTTCGATGGCTGCGGCACTACGGCTTGATGTGCGCCGGACCACCACTGCCGATCTTGATGTAAAGTATGAACTGCAATCGACCGGCAATGAAAGCAGCGAAGTGCCGGCAACGGCCATTGGCAAGCGCCGTGATCACACATTTTCAGGTGCTGCGGCACTGAACCGTGATCTTGGTGGCGCAGAACTCCGCCTCAAGCTTGGCGCCGAGCGGCGCCTCTATGATGACGTCGAGCTTTCCGGCGGTGGCAGCGAAGATAATGGCGACCGCGAGTATACAGTTTACACGGTGGCCTTACGCGGTGCTCTTGCTCGGGGTGCCATGCTCTCACCCTATGTTGAGGCGGCCTATGAGCCGCGCATTCATGACAGGGAAGCGGACAGGAACGGCATAAGACGGGATTCGCGAGGCATCCGCCTTTCTGCGGGCCTTGCCATAGACGATGATCCCATCTGGAGCGGCGAAGTGGGCGCGAGCCTGCTCTATCGGACTTACGAGGAGGGCAGTCTCGAAGATCAATGGGCTCCGGGCCTTACGGCGAGCCTTGCGTGGCAGCCCACGGATCTCACGCGGCTTGAATTCAACACCGGCGTCTCGCTTGAAGAAACCGTCACGGCAAGCCAATCCGCCACGAAGCGCTGGTTTGCCGATGTGGAAGCCACCCATGCACTGCGTGAAAATCTTGATCTCAAGGCAGGAAGCGGGTTCACAGTCGAAGATGGCAGCGGGACATCGCTGACTACCGAGGCGAGCCTTGGCATCGACTGGGCGGTCAATCCCTATTTGCTGCTGTCAACAGTATACGAAGCGAGCTGGGTCGATGATTCATCGGCGCCGAATTATAGCGAACACCGTTTGACCAGCAGCGTGACCTTAAGAAGATAGATTTACAGCAGCTGGCGGTCAGTTGACCGCCGACAAACTGCTGTAGCATTTTGAATGGCGCATCTTTTTTCCGCTTCGCAGGCGATTCCACCTGCTCGCCCGATGCGCTAGGCTGCAGTCTGGGTTTCTTCTGGCATATCCGGAACGGAAGCCTTCAGCATAGTGAGGATATCCGAAAGGCTTGAGCTCTTTGTCCAGCTGAGGTGGCCTCCGTGGGAGGAGATCACCTGCTCCAGGGCCATTCGGAAGGCAGGTGCCAGCATGTCGTGCTCCAGCGCGAATGCCACATTGGCCGCAAGGAAACCCACCTTGTCACCGCAGTCATACGTCGTGCCATCATATTTCAGCCCGTGAAATGGCTGTTTTGACATGAGGTTGATCATGGCATCGGTGATCTGGATTTCTCCGCCAGAGCCGGGCTCCTGGATTTCGATTTCTTCAAATATCTCTGGCTGAAGAATGTAGCGGCCGGAGATGATCAGGTTGGAAGGAGCCAGTTCGCGTTGCGGCTTTTCGACCATGCTGCTGATGGAGAAATGGTTGTCTTCCCAGTCCGCAGCGCCAACAACGCCATAGCGATGAACCTGATCCCAGGGCACTTCCTCAACAGCGATGATATTGCCGCCGCCGCGGCTAAGATAGACGTCTATCATCTGCTGCAGGCAACCGGGATTTGCCTTCATGATCATGTCCGGCAACAGTACAGCAAAGGGTTCATCGCCGACGAGATGGCGTGCGCACCAGATGGCGTGGCCCAGTCCTAACGGTTCCTGCTGGCGGGTGAAGCTTGTCTGTCCGGCGCCCGGTAAATCTTCTTCAAGAACGGAGAGTTCAACAGATTTGCCGCGCTTGCGCAGCGTTGACTCCAGCTCATACTGCTTGTCGAAGTGATCCTCGATCAGCGACTTGTTGCGGCCCGTGACAAAGATCAAGTGTTCTATTCCGGCCTCACGCGCCTCGTCGACGACGATCTGGATGAGAGGACGGTCCACCACCGTCAGCATTTCCTTCGGCATGGCCTTAGTGGCGGGGAGAAACCGGGTTCCGAGGCCTGCTACCGGAAAGACGGCTTTGCGGATGGGACGCTTCATTTTTACGAACTCTTAACTTACAAACCAAGGCGATGGAGTGCCTTAACGGCTCCCGCAGGGAACATGAATAAATTGCCGCAATTGATTTCGAGTTAAGGACGGGATGGCGCAGATGGCAGTCTTGGTTACTGGCGGTGCCGGCTATATCGGCAGCCACATGGCTCTTGCCCTGACGGATGCGGGCATCGAGACCATCATTATCGACAATCTCTCGACGGGATTTGCCTGGTGCGTTTCGCCCCAGGCTACGCTTATGCGCGGCGACATCGGCGATGATGGATTTGTGCTCAAGGTCATGCGGGAGCGCAAGTTCGATGCGATCATCCATTTTGCGGGCTCGATCGTGGTGCCTGATTCCATGGCCGATCCTCTGGCCTATTATCTCAACAATACGGTGAAATCGCGCACACTGATGGAGTGTGCCGTCAAGGCCAAGATACCTAACTTCATCTTTTCCTCCACGGCGGCGGTTTACGGAAACCCTGAGCAGCTTCCCATCGACGAGACAGGGGCGCTGCGGCCGATCTCGCCCTATGGCACATCGAAGCTCATGACCGAGCTGATGCTGCGCGATTCCCATCTCGCCTATGGCCTCAACTATGTGGCGCTGCGCTATTTCAATGTGGCGGGCGCCGATCCCCAGGGGCGTAGCGGCCAGTCGTCCCCTCGCGCTACCCATCTCATCAAGGTGGCATCGCAAGTGGCGCTCGGCCAGCGCAAAGAACTTGAGATTTTCGGCAATGACTATGACACGCCGGACGGCACATGCGTGCGCGACTATATTCACGTTTCCGATCTCATCTCAGCGCACATGAAAGCCCTTTCTCATCTGCAGGGCGGTGGCCAGTCGGGCGTCTTCAACTGCGGCTATGGCCGCGGCTATTCGGTGCTGGATGTGATTGGCGCTGTCGAGCGTGCCAGCGGGGCAAAACTGCCTGTGAAAATGGTAGAGCGCCGCGCCGGTGATCCTGCGGGACTTGTTGCGGGTGCGGGCAAGGCCCGGCATGTCCTCGGCTGGGAGCCGGAACATGAGGACCTTGATTTCATCGTGTCGTCGGCGCTCGCCTGGGAGCGCCATTTGCAGCGGCGCAACGCGGCCTAAGGCACACCCAAAACTGCCGTATTTTGTAAGTCTTCTGCAGTGCGATAGTTTCAGGACGGGCTGCCGAATCGGCATCTTGCAGGAGACACGGCGCATGAGACTTATGGTGGCGGCACTGTTGGCAGGCGCCTTGGCGATGGCCGCCCCGGCCCAAGCGGATCCCAAGTTTGAGGCCTTCATTCAAAGCCTGTGGCCGCAAGTGAAGGCTGCGGGCATTCCGCGCAGTCTGTTCGATCAAGCCTTTGCCGGCGTTACGGAGCCCGATCCCGCCGTTCTGAAGCTCGCTAGGGTGCAGCCTGAATTCACTTCCACGACGTCGGAATATCTGGCGAAGGCCGTCACCAGCATCCGTATCGAAACCGGCAAGACGAAGAAAGCTGAACTTGCCTCTCTGCTGAAGGCTATCGAGTCCAAGTATGGCGTGGACCGCCATATCGTGCTCGGCATCTGGGGGATGGAATCGAATTTCGGCAAGGACCTGGGGTCCATGGGCGTGATGCGCTCGCTGGCAACACTCATGTATGCGGGGCGCAAGCGTGACTATGCGCGCGGGCAGCTGATCGCCGCCTTTAAAATTCTCCAGCGTGGCATTCGCAAGCCTAACAATTTCACGGGCTCCTGGGCTGCCGCCATGGGCCATACGCAATTCATCCCGTCGTCCTATCTTTCTTACGCGGTGGACTGGACGGGTGATGGCAAGCGAGACATCTGGGGATCATATGAGGATGCGCTGGCCTCGACGGCAAACTATCTCGCCAAGGCGGGCTGGCGCTCAGACCGGCCCTGGGGCGTTGAGGTGACTTTGCCCGATGGCTTTAACCGGGGACTCATCGGCCGGAAGACTTGGAAAAGTTTCTCTCAGTGGAGCAAGCTTGGGATCGCGCCGGCAGCGGGTGGAAAATTCGCAAGCCCCGAGGCGGAAGCCTTCGTGATGATCCCGCAGGGCATCGACGGCCCGGCATTTCTGGTGACGAAGAATTTCCTTGCGATCATGGACTATAACTTCTCCCATTCCTATGCGATCGCCGTCGGGCATCTAGCCGACCGCATTCGCGGAGGTGCGCCGATCCAAGGCAACTGGCCCGATACCGGATTTGGCCTGACATTTGAACAACGCGTGGAAATCCAGAAGCGGCTTTCTTCCTTGGGTTTCGAAACCGGCGGCGCCGATGGCAGGTTTGGGGCGCGCACCTATGAGGCGGTCATCGCTTTCCAGCGCAAGGCCGGCCTGCCACTTGATGGCAGGCCCAGCGTCAAGCTGCTTGAGCGCTTGCGCAAGGGAAGCTAGGCTTGGCCCATGAGGTTCGTGCTTCCAGTTGTGTTGATTGCCGCTTGTTTGTTGGGCGGTGTTTCTCGCGCACAAAGCGTCGAAGAACCATTGATGGGATCGGAAGCCTCGCAGGATCAAGGCGTGGTGGCCGCAGAGCCGGAGGCGCCTGAACCGGGCGCGGACTTCGGCGGGGCTGACGGCGTTTTCAGGATATTGGTGATCGGGGATTCCTTGGCCGGCGGCTTTGGTGCAGGCCTTGCCCGCATGGCGCAAGAGGATGCGCGCATCGAAGTTGTGAACCGATTTAACGAAGCATCAGGACTGGCGCGACCGGAATTCTACGATTGGGTTGCAGCGGTGCCCAAAATCATCATTGCCAAGGACTATGATGCGGCGGTTGTGGAACTGGGATTGAACGACCGCCAGCCCATTCGCAGCGGCACCAACCAATTGCAGTTCCGCTCCGATGAATGGGTGGTGGCTTACAAGGCGCAGGCGGGCGCTTTGGCCGAGAAGCTTCTGGGCGCCGGGCTTCGTGTCTATTGGCTTGCCATTCCGCCGGTGGCTGACCCCGAACTTGACGCCGATCTCAAATACATCAGCTCGCTGCATAAGGAGGAAGTGCAATCGAGAGGCGGGCATTTTGTCGATCTTTCACAGTATTTCCTCGGCGCCGATGGCCGCTTTACGGAACGCGGCCCCGATGAGACGGGCGAGGAGAGGAAACTGCGTGCGCGTGACGGCGTTACCTTCATGAAACAGGGCAACAGCCGTTTTGGGCAATTGCTGCTGGCGGCCATCAAGACCAAGGAAGCCGAAGGTGGCGGCCCTGGAAAGCTGCAGGCGCAGGGCAGTGCTCTACAAAAGCAGGACGGAGTAGGTGGCGTTACCATCGATGTCGGCACGGCCCTGCCGCAGTTCGGCCAGGAGGGGCTGGAAGGCGAGCAACTGGCTTTCAACGCGGCCGAGATCAAGCGTGCTGAGGCAGTTGCGGGCGCGCCTGCGGCATCGGCGCAGCCCGATCTTTCGAGGTTACATGCCGCTACGGGCAGCGCTGCCGAAAAACTCTTCACCATCGGCGAGGTGGGTGTTCCGCCTCCGGGCCGGTTTGATGATTATTCCATTCCAGTCGAGTAGCGGGTCAGAGCAAATTCCGGCCAAGTTGCAGACTTGGTCGGTAAGAATTTGCTCCAATATATTAGTTTGGCGCGAGTTCGCTGCGCGGGCCTTCGGTTCTTTTCGACCACGTATTTCCACGCGGCCGGAAAGCGCACTAACGCGGCAAAACGGTCGTACTCATCAGATATTCATCGATGGCGCGGGCCGCCTGCCTTCCTTCGCGGATGGCCCAGACAACGAGGGATTGACCACGGCGGGCATCGCCGGCGGCAAAGACCTTGTCGAGGCTTGCCTTGTAGTCTTTGAGGTTCGCTTCCACATTGCCGCGCGGGTCAAGCTTGACGCCGAGATTCTTCACCATTCCTTCGTGCACAGGATGCATAAAGCCCATGGCGAGCAGTACGAGATCAGCCTTGAGTTCAAACTCGGTGCCGGGAATGGGCTTGAAGTCGGAGCCAGCGCGGGCGCATTGCAACGCCACAACTCTTCCGTCCTGTCCCCTGAAGGCATTGGTGGTCACAGCGAAGTCACGCTCGGCGCCTTCCTGTTGCGATGAGGAAGTGCGCAACTTCATGGGCCAATTGGGCCAGGTGAGCGCCTTGTTCTCCTTTTCAGGTGGCCTTGGCATGATCTCGATCTGGGTGACGGAGAGTGCGCCCTGGCGCACCGATGTGCCGATGCAGTCTGAGCCTGTGTCGCCGCCGCCAATCACCACCACATGCTTGCCCTGGGCAAGGATCGGCTTGTTGTCGAGCGGGCTTTCCTTGGAAACACGCCGATTCTGCTGGGGCAGAAAATCCATGGCGAAATGAATGCCATCAAGATCGTGGCCCGGCACAGGAAGGTCTCGCGATTTTTCTGAACCCGCGCAGATCAGCACGGCGTCAAAGGAATCGACCAATTGCTTGGCATCTTGGGTCACGCCGATGTGGGCGCCATAGTGGAAGACAACGCCTTCCTTCTCCATCTGGGCCACGCGGCGGTCGATCAGATGCTTTTCCATCTTAAAGTCGGGAATGCCGTAACGAAGGAGGCCGCCTGCCTTAGCGTTCTTCTCGAAGACATGGACGGAGTGTCCGGCGCGGGCGAGTTGCTGAGCCGCAGCAAGTCCTGAAGGACCGGAGCCAACGACAGCGACTTTCTTTCCCGTCTTCTCTGGCGGAGGCAGCGGTTTGATCCAGCCCTTCTCCCAGGCCTTATCGACGATGGCGCATTCGATGGTCTTGATGGTGACCGGCACTTCCTCGATGTTGAGTGTGCAGGAAGCCTCGCAGGGCGCAGGGCATACGCGGCCGGTAAATTCCGGGAAATTGTTGGTGGAGTGCAGGTTGCGCGAGGCCTCTTCCCACATGTCGTTGTAGACGAGGTCATTCCAGTCCGGGATCTGATTGTTCACCGGGCAGCCGGTGTGGCAATAGGGAATGCCGCAGTTCATGCAGCGCGCCGCCTGCTTCTTCGTGCCCTCATCGCCAAGCGGGATCACGAATTCGTTGTAGTGGAGGATGCGATCGGCGGCGGGCGCGTATTTGCGGTCCTGCCGGTCAATTTCGAGAAAACCCGTGATCTTGCCCATGCCTATGCTCCGAACTCTGTGGCAATCCTCATGCTGAGGCGCTTTGCGAAGCAAAGCCTCGAAGCATGAGGTCCGTGTAGCGACCCTTCGAGGCCCGACGTTGTCGGGCACCTCAGGGTGAGGGAGGATGTGGCCATCACGCGCTCCTCTTGACGCCGACGGTCATGCCATCACTGGTTTCCTGCGCCTTCTCGAGTTCGGACAGCGCGCGGGCATATTCAACCGGCATCACCTTCACGAATTTGGGCAAGTAAGCGGCCCAATTGTCGAGAATGGCCTTGGCTTTGGTGGAGCCAGTATATTTGTGGTGGCGCGCCAACAGCTCGTGCAGACGCGTGCCATCATTCCTGTCCATGCCGGTGGTGATGTCCACAAGTCCATGGCTTTCAAGATCACCGCCATGGTGCTGGTGCTTTTCGATGAGCTCTTCTTCCTCGGGCACGGGCTGGAGATCGACCATGGAGAGGTTGCAACGCTTCTCGAAGGTCTTGTCCTCGTCGAGCACATAGGCAATGCCGCCCGACATGCCGGCGGCGAAGTTTCGGCCCGTGGGGCCGATGACAACAACGCAGCCGCCGGTCATGTATTCGCAGCCGTGATCGCCGGTGCCTTCGACAACGGCAACGGCGCCTGAATTGCGCACGGCGAAGCGCTCGCCCGCCACGCCGCGGAAGTAACATTCGCCGGAGATGGCGCCGTAGAGCACGGTGTTGCCGACGATGATTGAGGTTTCCGGATCGAAGCCTGTCTTTTCGTGGGGCTTGATGATGAGCTTGCCGCCGGAGAGGCCCTTGCCGACATAATCATTGCCTTCGCCGGTCAAGTCGAGCGTCACACCATGGGCGGCCCAGGCGCCGAAGCTCTGCCCGGCAACGCCGGTCAGCTTCACGGTGATGGTGTCTTCGGGAAGTCCCGCGTGACCATAGCGCTTGGCCACCTCGCCGGAGAGCATGGCCCCCGCTGTTCGATCAGAGTTCTTGATAGCAGTTTCAATGACCGTAGCCTTGCCATGCTCAAGCGCAGGCTTGGCTTCGGCGATGAGTTTGCGGTCGAGGATCTTGTCGATGCCGTGATCCTGTGCCACGATTTTACGTGTAGCGATGTTGCCGAAGACATCGGGTTTGGCGAAGAGCTTGGTGAAATCGAGGCCCTTGGCCTTCCAGTGGGAAATGGCCTTGCGCGTGTCGAGCCATTCGGTGGCGCCGATGAGTTCTTCATACTTGCGTACACCCAGGGCGGCCATGATCTCGCGCAGTTCCTCGGCGACGAAGAAGAAGAAGTTGATCACGTGCTCGGGCTGGCCCTTAAAGCGCTTCCTCAGTTCGGGGTCTTGCGTCGCAACACCCACGGGACAGGTGTTGAGGTGGCACTTCCGCATCATGATGCAGCCCGCTGCGATGAGCGGCGCAGTGGCGAAGCCGATTTCATCAGCACCCAGAAGCGCTGCGATCAGCACGTCGCGACCTGAACGGATGCCGCCATCGGCCTGCACGGAAATGCGGCCACGCAGGTCATTGGCAACCAGCGTCTGCTGGGTTTCGGCAAGGCCGATTTCCCAGGGCGAGCCTGCATGCTTGATGGAGGTGAGCGGAGAAGCGCCCGTACCGCCTTCGTAACCGGAGATGGTGACGTGATCGGCATGGGCCTTGGAGACACCGGCTGCCACTGTTCCGACACCCACTTCGGAAACGAGTTTCACGGAGACCTGGCCTGCAGGGTTCACGTTCTTCAGATCGAAGATGAGCTGCGCCAAATCTTCGATGGAATAAATGTCGTGATGCGGTGGCGGCGAAATGAGGCCGACGCCCGGTGTGGAATGGCGCACCTTGGCAATGACAGAGTCAACCTTGTGGCCGGGCAACTGCCCGCCTTCGCCGGGCTTTGCACCCTGCGCCATCTTGATCTGCATCATGTCGGAGTTGACGAGATATTCCGCTGTGACGCCGAAGCGGCCCGATGCCACCTGCTTGATGGCCGAGCGCATGGAGTCGCCATTTGGCAGTGGCTTGAAGCGGTCCGATTCCTCGCCTCCTTCGCCGGTGTTGGACTTGCCGCCGATGCGGTTCATGGCGATGGCGAGCGTCGTATGCGCTTCGCGGCTGATGGAGCCGAATGACATGGCGCCAGTGGAGAAACGCTTCACGATGTCCTTTGCCGTTTCCACTTCATCAAGTGTCACGGGCGTCTTGCCCATTTCCTCGGCAGACTTGATGCGGAAGAGGCCGCGCAGTGTCTTCAGCTTTTCGTTCTGCTCGTTGATGAGGCGGGCGTATTCCTTGTAGCGGTCCTTGGAATTGCCGCGCACCGCGTGTTGCAATGTTGAGACGGTTTCCGAGGTCCAGACATGGGCCTCGCCGCGGATGCGCTGGGCATAGTCGCCGCCCACATCGAGCTGCGTGGTGAGAACCGGGTTGAGGCCAAAGGCATCAGCGTGGCGCGAGAAGGTTTCTTCTGCCACCTGCTCAAGGCCGATGCCTTCGATGGTGGTGGCTGTGCCGGTGAAATATTTCTTCACGAATTCGGAAGAGAGGCCGATCGCATCAAAGATCTGCGCGCCACAATAGGACTGGTAGGTCGAGATCCCCATCTTGGACATAACCTTGAGGATGCCCTTGTCGATGGCCTTGGTGTAGCGCTTCACCGCTTCATAGGCCGAGACCTTCTCATCGAGGGTCGGCAACATGGACTCGATAGTCTCGAAGGCGAGATAAGGGTTGATGGCTTCGGCGCCATAGCCTGCAAGCGCGCAATATTGATGCACTTCGCGTGGTTCGCCTGACTCCACCACGAGGCCCACCGAGGTGCGAAGGCCCTTGCGGATCAGGTGATGGTGCGTGGCCGAGCAGGCAAGCAGCGATGGAATAGGCACGCGCTCCGCCGATACCGCACGATCCGACAGGATGATGATGTTGTAGCCATCGCGCACGGCGCGTTCGGCCTGGGCGCAGACGGCATCAAGGGCCGCTTCCATGTAGTCGGCGCCGTTGGCGACGTCATAGGTCACATCAATTGTTACGGTGCGGAACGGGTTGTCGCGCACATCGCCGATGTTGCGGATGCGCTCCAGTTCCTCATTGTTGAGGATGGGCTGGGCCACTTCAAGGCGCATGTGCTTCGAGGTGCCCTTGAGATCAAGCAAGTTGGGGCGCGGGCCGATGAAGGAGACGAGCGACATCACCAGCTCTTCGCGGATCGGGTCGATGGGCGGGTTCGTCACTTGGGCGAAGTTCTGCTTGAAATAGGTGTCGAGCAGCTTGGGGCGATCCGAGAGCGCAGACACAGGCGCGTCATTGCCCATGCTCCCCACGGCTTCCTGGCCGGTCGTCGCCATGGGCGCCATGAGGATCTTGAGATCTTCCTGCGTGTAGCCGAAGGCCTGCTGGCGGTCGAGCAGAGGCGTCGTCAGCTTGGGTCGCGAAGTCTTGGCCTTGGGCAGGTCGCGCAGAACGACTTGCGTCTTCTTCAGCCACTCCTTGTAAGGATGCTGGATGGAAAGCTGCTTCTTCAACTCATCATCGGAAATGATGCGCTTCTGTTCGAGATCGATGAGCAGCATCTTGCCGGGCTGGAGCCGCCACTTGTGGGTGATCTTCTCTTCCGGGAACTGCAGGCAGCCCATTTCGGAAGCCAACATCACAAAGCCGTCGTCGGTTGTCAGATAACGCGAGGGGCGCAAGCCGTTGCGGTCGAGCGTGGCGCCAATCACCTTGCCGTCGGTGAAGACCATGGCGGCGGGGCCGTCCCACGGTTCCATCATTGCGGCGTGGTGTTCGTAGAAGGCGCGGCGGTCCTCGTCCATCAGGGGATTTCCGGCCCAAGCCTCGGGGATCATCATCATCATGGCATGGGGCAGCGAATATCCGCCCATGGTGAGAAGCTCGAGCGCGTTGTCGAAGATCGCGGTGTCGGATTGGCCTTCATAGGAAATGGGCCAGAGCTTGGAGAGGTCTTCGCCCAAGACTTCCGACTTCATGTTGGCCTGGCGCGCCGCCATCCAGTTGAAGTTGCCGCGCACCGTGTTGATCTCGCCATTGTGGCAGATGAAGCGATAGGGATGCGCCAAAGGCCAGCTTGGGAAAGTGTTGGTGGAGAAGCGCTGGTGCACGAGGGCGAAGGCCGATTGCACGCGCTCATCCTTGAGGTCGCGATAATAGTGGTCAAGCTCGGCGCCGAGCACGAGGCCCTTGTAGACAATGGTGCGGGCTGAGACTGAAACGGGGTAGTAGGCTCTCGCCTTGTTGCCCAGCACTTCCACGATGCGGTTAGAAACCACCTTGCGGCAAACATAGAGCTTCCGTTCAAGGTGCAATTCGGAGCGGATGGTTGGGCCCTTGCCGATGAAGACCTGGCGATGGACGGGTTCGGTGCCCTTTACCGAATAGCCAAGAACAGTTTGGTCAACCGGCACATCGCGCCAGCCCAGAACCTTGAGGCCTTCTTCGCGGGCGGTTTCCCACCAGATGCGTTCGATGTCCTGGCGGTAGACGGGTTCCCTCGGCATGAAGAGATAGCCCACGCCATATTGTCCGGCGGCAGGAAGATCAAAGCCCGAGCGCTTTGCTTCTTCGGCAAAGAGCTCGTGCGGAATCTGGAGCATGATGCCGGCGCCATCGCCCGCCTTGGGATCAGCACCGACGGCACCGCGATGTTCCAGGTTCTTGAGGATGGAGAGCGCATCCTTGACTACCCGGTGGCTCTTGATGTTGTTGATGTTGGCAAGAAGGCCGATGCCGCAAGCATCATGCTCA
>JAIBJH010000219.1 GCA_020029455.1 Hyphomicrobiales bacterium | reverse complement strand
AGCGATGAGCAATACTGCATAGGCCGCGAGATAGATGACGAGCGTAGACAGAAGGAGGGGGGCGGCAATATCCGATGCCGCATCGGTGGTCTTGAGAACGCCGGTGACGAGCCAAGGCTGGCGACCGATTTCCGTCACATACCAGCCGGCCAGCGTGGCAATCCAACCTGCATAGGTCATGGCAATGAGAAGGATGACGACAAGCCGGCCCGGCTCGCGGTTTTTTCTCATTGTGAAAACAGTAAGCCAAGATGCGATCAGCATCAGAACGCCCACTCCGACCATCACCCTGAAACCGTAGAATACCGGGGCGACCGGTGGATGGTTGCCTTTATAGTCATCAAGGCCCGGAACAACGCCATCCATGGAATGGGCCAGGATAAGGCTCGCAAGGCCGGGAATGGAGATTTCAAACTTGTTTTCGCGGACCGTTTCGTCCGGATAGGCGAAAAGGATGAGAGGCGCGCGCGCCTGCGTTGTCCAGTTGGCTTCCATGGCTGCAATCTTGGCGGGCTGGTGGTGAAGCGTGTTGAGCCCGTGCTGGTCGCCTGCGAACATCTGGACCGGAATGAGGACAGCAGCCATTACAACGCCGGTTCGCATGGCGGAGAGCACCGCAGGCCGCCTGTCGCCCCGCCACCACTGCAGCGCCGAGGTGCCTGCCACTAGGAAAGCTGCCGTCAACCCCGACGCCAGCAGCATATGCGTGAGCCTATACGGCATGGAAGGATTGAAGATGACGGCAAACCAGTCTGTCGCATGCGCAACCCCGTTCCGCATCTCGAAGCTTGAAGGCGTCTGCATCCAGGAGTTCAGGGCGATGATCCAGAAGGCCGAAATCGTCGTGCCAATGGCAACAAGCCATGTCGAAAGCGTGTGCAGCCAACCCGGGGCGCGGCTCATGCCGAAAAGCATGATGCCGAGAAAGGCGGCTTCCAGGAAGAAGGCGGTGAGGATTTCATAGGCGAGGAGCGGCCCCGCAATATTGCCGACAGTGTTCATGTAGCCCGGCCAGTTGGTGCCGAACTGGAAGCTCATGGTGACGCCCGAAACAACACCGAAGGCAAAGGCGAGCGCGAAAATCTTGACGTAGTGGCCGTAGCATTCGCGCCATTTCTTCTCGCCGCTTTGCCGGAACCGCCATTGGAAATAAACCAACACCCAGCCCAGCGCGATGGTGATCGCCGGGAAAAGGATGTGAAACGAGATGTTTGCCGCAAACTGGATGCGGGCCAGCAAATGGGGATCAAGCGTCTCGGTCATGGTGAAACCCATGAACCTCTTATAGCCGGAGCTTTGGGACATTTCATGCGGGAACTTCTGGATTCACGCCAATGTCGGAATCCGAATGGTACGATGGTCCGTCCAGCACGCGAAAGCCAAATCCAATGAGATTTTGGCTTCCTCCCGGGGAGCACCCCAATGACTTTTTAGATCGGCCTTCAGGCTGCCGGAGCCACTGTTTCCGATTTGAACCTTGCTTATCTAGGTCCGCTCTTCATCATCACCGCGACAACGACCCCTGAGAAGAAGGTCAGCGCGGCGACGGCGCTGATCGCAGCGGAAAACCCCAAAAAATCAGCGATGAGACCGGAGAGAAGCGCGCCGATGGCGTAGCCCAGATCGCGCCAGAAGCGATAAACGCTGAGCGACCTTGCGCGCCATGATGGATGCGAAGCATCGGAGACAGCGGCAATGAGGCTTGGATAAACCATTGCGGTGCCAAGGCCCAGGAGCACGCTGCCGATCAACCAATATTCGAAGCGTTGCGTCAGCGCGGTGAGAAAAAGGCCTGCCGCCTGCACCCACATGCCCGACGCGATCAACCCCTTGCGGCCCCAGCGGTCACTCAAGGGGCCCGTGACAATTTGCAAAACGCCCCAGACCGCCGGGTAGATGGCCTTGAGAATGCCGATGCGCTCAACCCCTAATCCAAAGCTTGCAAAGAATAGAGGAAAGATGCCCCAGCTCATGCCATCGTTGAGGTTGTTGACGAGGCCCGCCTGCGACGCCGCGAAGAGATTTCTGTCGCGGAACGTCATCAGCGCAAATATCTCCCTGAAACCGATGGTGCTGGGCGCTGGCGCATTGGCAATCTCTGTAGTCACATGCTCGTGTGTGTCGCGCACCAGAAGAACCGAGAGGACTGCGCCGGCGACCGCATAGACAACGCCGAGATAGATCGGCACGGGCCGCAGCCCATAAGAGGATGCAAGATAGCCGGTGAGAAATGCCGTGCCGCCGACAGCAAGGTAACCGGCAAATTCATTGAGGCCCACCGCAAGGCCGCGCGACTTGGTCCCCACGAGATCGACCTTCATGACAACGGTCATCGACCATGCGAGCCCCTGATTGATGCCGAGCAGTGCATTGGCGGCGATAATCCAGCCCCAGCTTGGCCCCCACATGATCATGAATGGCACTGGAAGTCCCGCAAGCCAACCCAGCACCAGCACATGTTTCCTGCCCCAACGGTCGGCCAGAATGCCCGAGACGAGGTTGGCCAGCGCCTTCACCACGCCGAAGCTCACGATAAAGGAGGTGACCAGCGTTGCCGATGTGAGGTGGAATTCTTCCGCGCCGATCAACGGAACGACCGTGCGCTCAAGACCCACCATGCCGCCGACAAAGGCGTTGATGAGGGCGAGCAGTGCAAACTGCCGCCAATTGGCGGCAAGGCCGAACGCAACAGTCATTCGGCGGCCAGCGCGCGTCCGGAGTTGATTGCACGCAGTTCCGCCGCTCTTGCCGGAGGCGGAGGAATGTCCGCCAGCATGGCTGCCACGAATTCATTCTCGTCAGCGATGGCGAAGGCTTTGTTGTGGCGCTTTTCAAAGCCAATGGTGGATGTGGGTTTGCCGCTGAGCTTCCGGCCGCAGACCGAGCCTGAATAGGCGCCGGGCAGGATTTCGAGATAATCGGGCAGGGCCTTGAGTCTTTCGGCGCTGCGGAAAAGGGTGCGCGCGCCTTCTTCGGCGGATGTTGCAAGCTCGGTCCGGCCAAGGTCACCGGCCATCAGCGTGTGGCCGGTCAGCACGAACCATGGTTCATCGCCGCGCGTCCTGTCTGTCACCATGAGAGATATGTGTTCCGGCGTATGACCGGGCGTGTGCAGAACCGTGATCGACACATTGCCGAGCTCAAGCACCTCACCATCCGCCACGCCCTTAAACGGAAAATCCGCAGCTGCGTTCCTGAACAACACATATTCAGCACCGGCGGCCTTTGCCAATTCGCGCCCCGACGAAACATGGTCGGCGTGGAGATGGGTATCGAAGACATAGCGGATCTTCATGGCCCCCGCGGCATCGAGATAGGGCTGAATGTCGCCCACCGGATCGACCACGGCGGCAGAGGCTTTGCCCGCACAGCCGAAAACATAGGATGCGGCAACCGGATCGGAATGAAGGAACTGGCGCAGGATCATCGGGCACTCTTGACAACGATTTATTATTCAAGTATTCAATTGAATACTCTATGAGTGGAGCCATGTCAAGCCCAACGCCAAAACAGGTCCTTTTTGCTCATTTCGCGGCGGTCGCAAAAACCATCGGGAATGCCCACCGCATTGATTTGCTGCAGCAACTTGCCCAAGGAGAACAGAGCGTTGAAACCCTGGCGCGGAAAACGGGGCTCACGGTCGCCAATACATCTCAGCACCTGCAGCACTTGCGCCGCGCCGGACTTGTCGCCGCAAGGCGCGATGGCACTTTCATCTACTACCGGCTGGCCGACGACGCCGTTCTTGATGTTCTTGCCGCGCTACGGCGCGTTGCAGAACGCAATCTTGCCGAAGTCGAGCAGGTGGTGCGCGGTTATTTCGACAATCGTGACGCGATGGAGCCGGTGACCCGCGAGGAACTGGCGAGGCGGTTAAAAACAGGCGACGTCACCATCCTTGATGTGCGCCCTGAGGATGAGTTTGCACTGGCCCATGTGCCGGGCGCCATCAATGTTCCATTGAAGGAGCTTGAGGCACGCACCGCCGAAATCGATCCCATGAAAGACATCATCGCCTACTGCCGCGGCGCTTACTGCGTCTACTCCTACGAGGCTGTGGCGAAACTCCGGGCCAAGGGTTTCAGGATCAGGCGTCTCGAGGACGGGTTGCCGGAATGGAAAGCCGCAGGCCTGCCAGTTGAAAGCGCCAGCAAGGAAAATTGAACGGACTGAATTGAATTTGAAGCAAGCAGGGAGAATGGCCATGACGATGACTGCCACCGCTCAGAATGCCGCAACCGCATTCGATCCGCGCGAACTCGAAGCCAAAGTGAAGACCATGTACAAAAGCGTCGCGGAAAATCCTCACGGTGAATTCCATTTTGAAATGGGCCGGGGCCTTGCGGAGCGCTTGGGCTATCCTGCCGCCGATCTCGATTCTATCCCGCGCGAGGCAATCGAGTCATTTGCCGGTGTTGGCTATTATTTCAATCTCGCCGCGCTCAAACCGGGAGAGACGGTCATCGATTTCGGCAGCGGTTCGGGAATGGATAGTTTCATCGCGGCTCTCAGAGTGGGACCTAGCGGCAAAGTCTATGGCATCGACATGACTGACGAACAGCTCAGCAAGGCGCGGCGCCTCAAAGCGGCGGGCCGTTGGCCCCAGGCAGAGTTCGTCAAGGGTTATATCGAAGATATTCCGCTCGGCAGCGGCATTGCCGATGTTGTCATCAGCAATGGCGTCATCAATCTCGCGACCGACAAGGGCAAGGTGTTTCGTGAGGCAGCAAGGTTGCTCAAGCGGGGCGGCAGGGTTGCTTTGTCAGACATCGTGACCGACATCGACCTGCCGCAGACGATTGTCTGCAACTCGACACTATGG
>JAIBJH010000218.1 GCA_020029455.1 Hyphomicrobiales bacterium | reverse complement strand
TGGTTCTGGTGATTTGCGGCATCTTGACTGGATTTGCGACTTTCCTGGTGCTCACAGGACTCTCGCCCGTCAGCCCAACCGAAGACGTGGTCAGATGGTTGCTCAGGGTGAACCTGGTGATGTTCGTCCTGATGTTCTTGCTGGTCGCCTATCAGCTGATCATGCTGCTTCTGAATTTCCGCCGCGGTATCTCGGGGGCAGGTCTGCATCTGCGGATGATTGCCTTGTTCAGTTGTGTCGCCGTGGTGCCGGCGGTGCTCGTTGCGGTGTTCGCGACGGTCACGTTGAATCGTGGTCTCGACAACTGGTTCTCGCAAAGCACCCAGTCGATCGTGAACACTGCCTCTGCTGTTGCCGAGGCTTATCTTGAGAATGCGAACCAGGCCACCAAGTCCGATCTCGCCAATATTGCCGCCGATCTTTCTCAACAATCGCTGCTCTTCAGGGAGAACAGACCCATATTCGTTCGCCGCGTCGCACGTCACGCCGCAATCAGGAACCTTGCGGCTGCCTTTGTCTTCAACCCCACCACCAAACGGGTCGAAGTGAGTGCAACGGCAAACGACAGGATCACTTTCATTACGCCGCCCCCCGAGGTGATGGCGCAAGCCGAAAAAGGCGAATTGGTGTTGATCCCGCCAAGCAGGGGAAGCAACCTGATCCGGGCAGTCATGAAGCTGCAGGATTTTCCAAACGAATATCTCTATGTCTACAGGCTGGTTTCGCCCACGGTGCTTCAGCAGCTTCAAGCAACGCGAGAAGCAAAGGCAAGTTATGATAAGCTTCTTTCGCAGCGGCTTGGCATTCAGGCGACTTACGGCGCGGTATTTGCCTCGCTCGCCCTCGTCTTCCTCCTGGCAGCAATCTGGCTGGGCCTGAGGTTCTCCAACAGGCTCGTCGAACCCATTGTCCGCTTGCTCAACGCGGCCCGACAGGTCGCACAAGGCAATTTGGGCGCGAAGGTTGCGACGGCGGAGGGACCTGGCGACCTGATGACGCTCTCAAACACATTCAACATGATGACCGACCAGATCAAGTTGCACAGGGATGAGCTTATCAAAACAAATGAGCAACTCGATGAACGCCGGCGATTTACCGAAGCCATGCTGGCTGGGGTTTCCGCAGGGGTTATCGGCATTGATCCGCAACACAACATCTCGATCGTCAACAGATCAGCGGCCACACTGCTGAACAAGAAGGAAAGCGAGCTCATCGGCCAACCCCTTGCCGCCGCAGTTCCTGAGTTTGCGAAATTGCTGCAGCTCGCCGTTTCCAGGCCTTCCGGCTGGGCTGAAGGCCAGGTGGATGTTCGCGGCAGTAGTGGCGGCGATGTCATGTTTCTTGTGCGGATCACGACGGAAATATCCGACGATGCGGAGCATGGCTATGTGGTGACGTTTGACGACATCACCAGTCTCGTGAGCGCGCAACGCACGTCGGCCTGGGCGGATGTCGCGAGAAGGATCGCCCATGAAATCAAGAATCCTCTCACCCCAATCCAGCTTTCTGCAGAGCGCTTGAAGCGCAAATACGCAAAGCAGATTCAAAATGATCGCGACGTATTTGAACAGTGCACGGAAACCATCATTCGCCAAGTCGGCGATCTGGGGCGCATTGTTGACGAGTTTTCATCCTTCGCACGCATGCCGAAAGCGGCGCTGGAAATGAACGACCTGTGCGATACGGTTCGTGACGCGACGGTTCTGCAGCGCGTGGCATCTGCAGACATTGATATCGAAGTCGCTACTCCGGATCAGGAAATTCTCTTTGACTTCGACCGGCGTCTCGTTACGCAAGCGATCACCAATCTGGTCAAGAACGCGCGGGAATCCATTGAGGCACGTACGGGCTCGCAAGCGAAAGTCCGCGGCCGCATTGCCGTCAAGTGCGGTATTGATGAAGCGATTCCGTTTGTGCATGTCGAGGACAATGGAATCGGTTTACCAAAAGAGAACCGGCACCGCCTAGCGGAACCTTACATAACGACCCGCGAGAAGGGTACGGGGCTAGGGCTGGCGATCGTGAAGCGCATTATGGAGGAACACGGCGGGAGCCTTGTCTTGGCCGATGCCGAGAGTGACCATGGCGCTTCGGTGAGGTTGCGGTTTGAACAATCGCGTGCCGAGAACCTCAACAAGAAGGTAGTGGAAGTGCAGCGTGGGTGAGTTTCAATGGTAGCGGACATTCTGATTGTAGATGACGAGGCCGACATTAGGCAGCTGATATCTGGCATACTGGAAGACGAAGGCTTCGAGACGCGGCTTGCCCACAATTCTGACGCCGCGCTTTCCGAAATATCGCAGCGCCGCCCAACGCTTGTGGTTCTGGACATTTGGCTGCAGGGGTCCAAACTCGACGGCCTGGATCTTCTGCTGGAGATCAAGCATTTGGCGCCAGAACTTCCGGTTGTCATCATTTCCGGCCACGGGAACATTGAGACCGCTGTCGCCGCCATCAAGCGCGGAGCCTATGACTATATCGAAAAGCCCTTCAACGCGGACCGGCTGCTTCTGGTCATCGGCAGGGCGCTTGAGGCCAACCGCCTGCGCCGTGAGAATGAGGAACTGCGCGGGCGATCAGGTTTTGATTCCGATGTCATCGGGATGTCAGCGGTCATCAAAACGCTGAAGCAGCAGATCAAGCGCATTGCGCCGACGAATAGCCGCGTGTTGATTTCTGGGCCAATGGGATCTGGCAAGGAACTGGCCGCCAGGCAAATTCACGGTTCATCGCTGCGGGCCAACGGGCCATTCATCATTGTGTCGGCAGCAACGCTTTCGCCGGAACATCTGGAAGAGTATCTCTTTGGCGTCGAGGGAGATCAACAGCGGTTGCCAAGAGTTGGTGCGCTCGAGGAAGCGCATGGTGGCACGCTCTTTATTGATGAGATTGCCGATATGCCGGTTGAAACGCAGGGAAAGATCCTGCGCGTGCTGGTGGACCAGACCTTCCAGCGTGTTGGCGGCGTCAAGAAGATTAAGGTGGACGTCAGAATTATTTCCTCAAGCGCAAGGAACCTGCAGGAGCGCATTGCGGCAAACCTGTTCAGGGAGGATCTCTATCATAGGCTGGCTGTGGTGCCGCTTGCCGTGCCTTCGCTCAGCGACAGGCGTGAGGACATTCCCGAACTCATTGAACATTTCTCACGCAGCTACTGTGCCGCGTCGGGTCAGCAGCAACGGCACTTTTCAGGAGAAGCTGTGGCCGTGCTGCAGTCCCGCCAGTGGCCGGGTAATGTGCGGGAGCTCAGGAACAACATCGAGCGCATACTTATTTTGGCGGCAGGTGAGGAGAGCGAGGAAATCACGCCTGCACAGGCTACTGCATCCGAGGCCACCGCCAGCAGCAACGGGCTGAGCGGTGAACAGCTTCTGGCGCTGCCGTTGCGGGAAGCTCGCGAGTCATTCGAGAAGGAATATATCACCGGGCAATTGTTGCGCTTCGGCGGAAACATCTCGAAAACCGCGCAATTCATCGGCATGGAGCGCTCGGCCTTGCACAGGAAGCTAAAGACGCTTGGTCTCGCTACCCGGGACGAAGTCGCCTAGTCACACACTGTTAACCAGCAATCTGAAGCCAATTTTTACCCAGCGTTGAAAGAGTGAGACCGGGACGACAGAGAGACCGGTGGATCACGCATGTTCAAACTGAAAGGGCGCACGCTTGTTGTTTTGACCAGCGCTGCCGTGATTCTGGCCGGCTGTTCCTCCGAGAAGGGCCGGAGCAGCAGGGATCCATTCGCTGGAAAAGGCAGCCCCTACTATGCAGGGAAGGGGCCGCTTCCCCGCGGTGGCGGCCGGTATCTCGTCGGAGATCCCTATCAGGTCGCCGGCAAGTGGTTTGTTCCAAGCGAGCAACCGGGCTACGACAAGAAGGGCTTGGCATCCTGGTACGGCGAGGCTTTTCACCGGCGGCAGACTTCCAATGGCGAATATTTCGACATGGCCATGCTGTCCGCTGCCCACGCAACTCTCCCGCTGCCGAGCTATGCCAAAGTCACAAACTTGGAGAATGGCCGCAGCGTTATTGTCCGCATCAATGACCGGGGGCCTTTTGTCGACACGAGAGTGATTGACTTGTCAAAACGGTCAGCCGACGTGTTGGGCTTCAAACGGCAAGGCACGACAAAGGTTCGCGTGCAATATATCGGGCCTGCACCGCTCAATGACCAAGGGCCACACCTTGCGATGATGAATGAACGGTTGCAGGAAGGCGCAGGCGTGCGCAGCTTGGTGGCCGCCGCATCAAACAAGAAACGAGTGCAAATCGCCGAGGCTGAGCCGACTGAAGAAGAAGCAAGCTATGAAAATGCTTCCAATAAAGCCGAGAACACGATTCGCAAGGAGCGCGCAGGTTTTGTCGTAGCGGTTGCATCCTTCTCCAATTCTGACAACGCGGCGGACGCGGGGAACGATCTCTCTCATCTGGGACCAGTTCGGGTTTTCCAATCGGAAGCTGAAGATGGGATACTATTTTCACTGCAAGTTGGCCCATTCAGGAGTGAACTGGCGGCAAGGCAGGCCCTTGATGAGGTGAGGGATTTGGGCTTTCCCGATGCAAGTGTCGCCGCCATCACAATTCAGGCGGTTGCTGGCAAACCCTAGTTTGCATCACTGGACAACAGGCCGTAAAACGCCGGCATGAGCATTCGATCTTGCTGGCTATTGGCCTTTCTCCTGATTCTTGTATCCATGCCCAGCGCCCTGGCGCAATTGGCCCAGCCGGTTGAGACCAGGGCCCGCAGCGCCATTCTTATTGATGGAAGCACGGGAGACGTGCTGTTTGCAAAGGAGCCCGATGTTCCGGTCCCGCCCGCAAGTATG
>JAIBJH010000036.1 GCA_020029455.1 Hyphomicrobiales bacterium | reverse complement strand
AGAAGCGGCAACAGGCGGTCCGCGAGATCTTCGTGCGGTGCGGTCCAGCCGGATTGACGTCGCCTGTCGGAGAATACCGCCGTCACCAACATGTTGCGCTGGCCCGCGAGCATGCGGATCGAGGTGGCGGAGATGGTGTCGGCGAGTGCATCAATGATGCGCTGGGCGCGGGCGGGTTGTTCCAGTTCCCTGGCATTGAGCGGCTGGGCAACAGCAACACAATAGCTTTGGCGCTGCTCGAGATAGCCGGAACGTTTCAGGAGTTGCGTCACGCGGCCATCGGATTCGTCATAGCCGGAGAGCAGCACGTTCAAGAGCTCGATGCGAAGATCGCCTTCTGCTTCCGATTGCCTCCTCGCATGAGCCACATATTCCGCGGCCATAATGGTGCTGATGACATTGGTGTATTCAATGGCGAAGTCGGCGACAGCAAAGATGGCTCCCTCTTTCTTGCCCGCAACTACATCGCGCAGCCAATGGGCGATGACGCGGTGACCGCAGCGATAAGCATGTAGCGTTGCTTCCAATGGAAAACGCTGCTCTGCAAGTTCGCGTGCGTGCTCGCGCACGAAGGCAAAGTCTGTGATGGCGCCGCCAGTGAAAAGATGGATGATTTCCGCAATATGCGCAGTGCCATGTTGTGTGAGCCCGGCCAGCACTTCGGGATTTCCCGAAGCTGTGAAGGCTGGCACTTCCGCCAGCACCGCTTCGCGCAAAACTTTGGCAATGACAGACTGATGCTGCTCCAGCGCGGCGCGCTTCTGCGGCAGAACGCCTGTGGCCGCCAATTGCTTCAGAGCCCTCTGCAGATTGGCTGTGGTTAACGCCATTGTGAATACCTCACAGTCATTTGCTTGGTATTGGCAGGATTCTTGCCATTATCACCAGTCCTGATGGTGATACTATACAGTTCTCAGAGCAAAACACCAAACTGGAGAGGAGACCCTGCAATGTCCAAATATGTCTTCGCCTATCATGGCGGCACGCAGATCAATCCGGACGACGTCAAGAAAGTCATGGATGCCTGGGGTGCCTGGTTCGGTTCCATGGGCGCTGCCGTGATCGACGCCGGAAATCCCGTAAGCAAGTCGAGTACCGTCAAAAGCGATGGATCACTCGCCTCGGGCGGCGGTGCCAATCCGCTTTCCGGCTACAGCTTGATCGAAGCTTCAAGCCTTGAAGATGCGCACAAGAAAGCGAAGGGCTGCCCCATCCTCAAGGCGGGCGGCAGCGTCGAAATCGCGCAAGCGATGGATATGTAGAAAAGAAGGCGGCGGAAAAGATTGTTCAAGTTGTTGCGTTGTCTTTGCGGATCTCTGCTCTTGCAAGTCTACAACTTGCTCGTTCGATGCGCTTGGAGACGCGGCATCATGTCCGCCGCCTGCCCCATTTGATCACAGTATCGCCCCTCACGCGCTGAATTTGATTTGTAGATTCGCGTCGTGCCGTTGCTGATGCTTCGGCATATCTGGAAGCGAGTACAGGTTTTGAAGGCCGCGCAAGCAATGCGCGAGGGCGGCGCTGGCTTCCTTTTTGTAAACAAAGGAGATGATCAATGAAGAAGTTTTTCACCATCGCAGTCTTGGCCACGGGCCTTGCCGCAACGCCCGCGCTCGCCGATTGCGCTGCCGACATCACCAAGATCCACGAAGCCATGGCAACGGCAAAGCTCGACGAAGCAACCGGCGCCAAGGCCAAGGAACTCATGGATAAGGCAACCACAGCGCAGGCTGCCAGTGATTGGGATACCTGCACGGCTGCCACCAAGGAGTTGATGCCTCTTGTCGGCATGAACGCCGGCTAACGCCTATCCCCGTGGTGCGCCCGGGAGACTTCCTCGCTATGTGCCAGTGAGGAGTCTTCCGGGCGTTGCCTCGCGCAAGACACCAGGCTTAGTGTTGTCACAATTCGACTCCATAGGGCAGCTTCAGGCAATGGACGGGAAATAATCATGCGCAGGATTGCAGCAGCAATATTCATTCTCATCGGGATGACTGGCTTGGCATTCGCAGACCAGTGTCAGGATGACATAGCAAAGATCGACAGCGCCCTCGCTGGAAGCGATATCGATGCCGATGTGCGCGCGCAGCTTGAAGACATGCGAAGCCAGGCCGTACAATTATGCGGTGCGGGCAATACCGAAGAAGGAACGGCGGTGACCGCCGAGGCGCTGGCCCTCATCGAAGAGCAGTAGCGCCTGCGCATCAGGCGAGCAGGTGGAATCGCCTGCGAAGCGGAAGATGCGCCAGATTCAAAGTTTTACAGCAACTTATCGACGGTCAATTGACCGTCGGTTGCTGTAATACAACAGTTCTGAATTTCCTGCGCGGCGGCGGCACGCCGGGCATTGACAGCTCATACTTTCCGCTTACTCCTCCTGCACGGGACGCGAAAAGCTGGGGAGATTCGACATGGACTGGGTATCCATTGTGTTGGCGTCAGCTGTTCCAATCGTGCTTGTCGGAGGTTTGCTGCAACGGGTCGTCTACAGGCGCGTGGGGGAAGGCGTTACCAAGACGGGCCTCGGGATTGGCTGGCAGTTCATCAGGTTCACCGTTTTGGCAACAGGGCTGCCGCTGGTGGCCTTGCTGGCGGTGAAGGGCCAACTTACGGGCGAAGTTGTTGCCATTTATTCGGCAGCACTGGGCTTTGCTTTCGGCAAATCCGGCCGGGATGACTAGCGCACAGGGCGCGCAGGTGGAACCACCTGCGAAGCGGAAGATGCGCAGATTCAAGGTGCTACGCGGCTTATAGGCGGCCAGTTGACCGCCGGCTGCTGTGTTTGATCCCGCAGTGATCGCAGCACGGGGCTTGCGAGAGCAACCAGGCATAGCGATGCAGCAATAGCAACTGGGGTCGCGCATTGATTGCGGCGCGCTTTTCTGATTGGCTTGACCTATTGTGCGCTTTCGCCCGTCAGAAGAACTTGAGCTGGATATCGACAGGATCCGCAGGCTGCACCGCACTTGCAATGTGGTGCTGGCGGTTTTTGTGTTGTTTCACCTGCTGAACCACCTGTCGCTGGCGGCGGGCAGCGACGTCTATCTGCTGGTGATGTCGGGCTTGCGGTCCATCTACCGGGAGCGTTTTGTGGAGCCCGTTCTGCTTCTGGCGGCGGCAGCTCATGTGGCGACGAGCATCTTCCTGATACAGGTCAGGCTGACCGGCTTCATCGTGCGGCGGGACTGGCAACTGATATGTGAAATCTATCTCGCCATCTTCCTCACAACCCATGTGTTCGCGGTGCTGTGGGCAAGGCTGAAGCTCGGGCTTGATACGAATTTGTGGTTCGGGGCGGCGGGCTTTCATGTGTGGCCATGGCCGCTGTTCTTCGTGCCTTATTATGGATTGGCGGTTGTCGCCTATGCCGCCTATTTCGGATTTGCGCTGAAACGGCTGACCGGACTCGATGCGCCCTTGCCGGCAGCAATGCTGGGCGCGTTTGTCGCCGCCGCCATCATAGTGCTGATGCTTGGCGCAATCGTCGATGTTTCAGTGCCGGAGGCTTATCTCGCGGCCTATCGTTAGCTAAGCGGCAAAAGCAAGAACGGCGCAGGTGACCGAAGCGACGGCGGCCAGCGACAGAACGGGCGAGAGAATGGCGATGCGTGAGGCAAGTGCCATGTTTCCAGTTCGCATCATCTGGCCCACCGTCATGCGCATGGCGCCATAGGCGAGCACTAGAACGATCACCGCCGCCATCTTCACATGGAACCAGGGTGGGGCTGCCGAAACGCCACCTGCTGCCCAGACCATGAGGAGGCCCGAAACCAGGATCGCGGCGATGGCGATGTCGGTGTAGCGCAGCATGGAAATGCGGTGCAGCGCGAGGCCTTTGGCGATATCGCCCGTCTGGGTTTTGGCCACGCGCATGTTGAGGAAGTTGCTCATGCCAATGCCCATGGCATAGGCGACAGCGAGAATGTGGATGATCAATAGAAACTGATTCAGGCTCATAGCTCGAGTTCTCCACTCATCATGCGAACCGCGCTGCCCCCGACGCGGACAGTGGTCAGTTTGCCAGATTCGACGTCGGCTTCAAGGCGCAAGTCAGAGGGGCGGCCCATTTCATAGCCCTGCTCCAACTGCCAGCGGTGGGTGCCGTCTTGCAGCTTTTCTGCCGTCAACAGTTGAGCAGCAAGGAGCGCGGTGGCCGAGCCCGTGGCGGGATCCTCGGGAATGCCGCCACCCGGATCATACATGCGGGCGCGGAAATGGGTGCCGGCGTTTTCACCGCCTCTCGCGTAAAGATAGGTGGCTTCAAGGCCGCCCAGGGGAGCGAGCATCTCCGACCAATAGGGTTGGCGCACGGCGGAACGGGCGAGCGCCTCGCGGGATTTCAGCGGCACATAGAAGAAGCGCGGACCGCCTTCGATGGAGGCAAGGCTGTGGTTATCAAAGCCGATGTCGGAGAGTTCGAGATTGATGGCTTTTGCGACGAGGTCCATGGGCGGAAGATTCGCATCGGTATGGAAAGGCACCACGGGTGCGGTGAAGATGCCGGTGAGGCGATCGGCAATGCGTGAAATCTTGACGGGCGTGAGCCCTGCCTTGAGTTCGAGAGTGATCGTTGTTTCGATGGTGCAGCCGGGTTTGTTTTTAAGCTCCGCCAGAAGTGCGGCGGTGCCAAGCGTCGGATGGCCCGCGAAAGGCATTTCACCGCCGGGATAAAAGATGCGGACCTTGGCGGTGTGGGACGGGTTCTCAGGCTTCATCACAAAGGTTGTTTCCGAGAGATTGAACTCACGGGTGATGGTTTGCATTTGCTCAGTCGTCAGCGCATCAGCGCCGAGCACGACGGCGAGTGGGTTGCCGCTGAACTTCTTGTGGGTGAAGACATCGAGGGTGTGGAATTCGAGTTTCATGGTGGCGGAAACTCACACGCGTGACTGCGGCTATCAAGGAAAACATTGTCATAGTTGTATGGGCTTGACGAAACCCGGGAGGCGTTGATCCAGCGCATGGGTTGTAAGTGAAAACATGTTAGTGGTGCGCCATGGACAGCCTTGATCTTGCCTTGCGTCTTGGAACGGCACTGGCCATCGGTTTCCTGATCGGCCTTGAACGGGGCTGGCGCGAACGCAAAGGACGGGAAGGCAGCCGCACCGCCGGGCTCCGCACTTTCACGCTGCTCGGCCTTGCAGGCGGGCTCGTTGGCGTGCTTTCGACGTCGGGTGACCGCATCCTGGCGGCGGTGAGTTTTGCCGTGGTGAGCATCACCCTCGGCGCCTACATGTGGCGGGAAGGCGAGCGCGAGAAAGACTTGAGCGCCACGGGACTTGTGGCGGCGATGATCACCTTCCTGCTTGGCATGCTTGCGGTGCTGGGTGATCTGAAGATTGCCGCCGCGGCCGGCGTCGTAACTGCCGTGCTTCTGGCCGGGAAAGAAACACTGCATGGCTGGCTGGAACGGCTGCGCTGGCCGGAGCTGCGCTCGGTGCTGCAGCTTGCAGCGATGACCTTCATCGCCCTGCCGCTGCTGCCCAATGCACCGATCGACCCCTGGGGCGCCATTGTGCCCTGGCAGCTCTGGCTGATGACCGTCCTGATCGCGGCGGTTTCGTTTGCGGGCTATGTGGCCTCGCGCCTTGCCGGAGCAAGAAGCGGCCTTCTGATAACAGCCCTGCTTGCGGGCATTTTTGCATCAACCGCCGCAACACTTTCCCTGGCCCGGCTCTCACGGCAGGCCCAAGGCCAAGAGCGGTTCCTTGCGGGATGCATCCTTGCGGCAGCAACGGTGATGATGCTCCGCGTGATCGTTGTTTGCGGCCTCATCAACCTGCCACTTGCCAGGGCGATTGCCCTGCCCCTCATTTCCGGCGCGATTGCCATGGGCATCGTGACTTTTGTTCTTGCGTGGCAGGATCGCAACGGCCAGCTTGCGAGCACACCGCAACTCAACTTCACCAATCCCTTTGAACTGCCGGAGGTGTTGCGTTTCGGATTGCTACTGGCTGCGGTGTCGGTGGCATCGGTCGTTGCCCGCCAGTATTATGGGGCAGCCGGCCTCTATTCGCTGGCCGTCCTTTCGGGACTTGCAGATGTGGACGCGATGACGCTTACCGCCGCGAGACTACCCGACGCCTTGCCGCTGCCTGCGGAGGTCGTGCTGATCACCGTGACAGTCAACCAGATTGCAAAGGCCATCTATGCGTGGTTGGCGGGCGGACGCGCCATCGGAAAGCTCACGCTTGCGGGCATGATTGCGGGACTTGCCGCTGCGGCGGTGGCGTGGTTTCTGATGTAGATCACGGGATCGTCAGTTCGCTGCGCTGACCGGCGGTGATCGTGACATCCTTCTCGCCGATCACTGTGCCATCGGGCTTCTTGGCGATGATGTGAACGGTTCCGGCGTTGACGGCTTTGTTGAACTGGCCGTTGTAATCCGTGGCGATCCACTTGCGATTGCCGGAAATATCCTTCTCACCGGCATAGACTTCGATTGTTGCATCGGCTTCCGAGCGGACGGCGAGGAAGCCACCATTAACGCTCACTTCCACCGCAGCCACCTGCCCCGCCTTCACGTCCACATCGGCAAAGCCCGTAGCGTAGTCCTGCGTCGCGACGATGCGATATTTGCCGGGACCCACCTTGTAGGTCGCCTTGGAGCCATAGCTGGTGGCAATCCATTCATGCTTGCCATCCACATTGGCTTCGCCCTTCTGCAGTTCGATGGCCGCACCATCGAGAACGGGCGGTCCGCCGGGGGCGAAGACGGCGGAGACATCAATGGCGCCGCCGCCCAATGTCACTGTCTTCTGTTCGCTCTTGCCAGCTATGAAGGCGACGTCCTGTTCAACCTTGGCTTCGCCGAGCGAGAGCCTCACCTTGTAGTTTCCTGCGGTGGCGAAGAAGCCGGCCTCCGGACCATATTTGGTGGCAAGCCAGTTACCGCCGGAATCGAGAAGTTCCCAGGTGGTGGAACCGTCAGTGAGGGGCTGGCCCTCATCCATCTCGCCCTTGAAGCTGATGAGGCCTGCTTCGAAGCTCAAGTCAAGATTGGCGGTCTTGCCATCCATGATGGCAACAGGCGCCTGAGTCTTCGCCAGATCAAGCGACACGATGGCGAGGTAATCGCCGGGCGCTTCGATGTTGGTCTTGATGGCAGCGCCATACTCGGTCTTCACCCAATCGCCCTTCTCGCCATTGACGGCGCGGGAAATTTCCCAGGACGGCGTATCGAAGCCCTGAGGCAACTGATCCACGCCTGCGGCCATGACGATGCGGCCCGTGAGATTGAAGGCAGGCGCAGGTTCCGGCTGCGGCTCGGCGGGCTTTGCCTCGACGGTTTTCTTGAGAGCGGTTTCAAGTTCATCAGCATTTTGAGCAAGCACGGAAATGCCGCCCGTCTTTTCGGCAAGGCACTGAAGTTGGGCGACGGCACCCTGGTCATCAAGGCCAAAGCCGACCGTGTGGACGGTGAGGCCGATGCCCATCTTCTCCAGTTCTTCGGCCACAGCGCAAGGATCGGGATCGCAAGTCTCGATGCCGTCGGAAACGAGAATGACGGTAGCTTGTTTTTCAGTGAACTTGAGAGCTTCTGCGGCTTGGCGCACCGATTGCGTCATGGGCGTCTTGCCCTTGGGCGAAAGGGCCATCACGGATTGCATGAAGGTGCCTGCATCAAGCGGGCCGGGTTCGATCAATGTCTCGATGTCGTCGCAAGCGCCTTTCTTGCGGTGACCATAAGCAACGAGGCCCAATTCATCTTCCGGCTTCCAGGTGCTGACGACCTTGCCGACGATTTCCTTGGCGATGTCGATCTTGGCGCGGCCATCGACCTGGCCCCACATGGAGCCCGAGGCATCGAGCACGAGAATGACGCGCTGACCCTCGGCAAGGGCCGGAAGGCTCATGAAGAATGTAAGAAGAAATATTGCTGCGATGCGCGCAATCGACATGACGAATCCTATTGTGCTTCGCCCCTCAATGCGAAGATTGCACTTGTCGTCATCCCGGCGCAAGCCGGGGTGACGAATTGTTTGAATGAGTCACACACTCCAAGTCGTAATGCCATCCCAGAGCAATTTTATCGACAAGAGAAAAAGAGCGACTTCCACGCAGCGGAAGAATATCTTCTCTGGAAGGAGCCTGGTGAGGCGAAAGCCGGCCCAGGCGCCGATCAGCGCAATGGGTGCGAGATAGATGTCGCGCTCGAGGCTTGCGAGATTGATCTGATCGAGAAAAAAGTAAGGCGGCAGCTTCAGCATGTTGATGAAGGCAAAGGTGATGGTGGCGGTGCCTGCGTAAGTCATCTTGTCGAGCTTCTGGGGCAGCACGAACATCTGATAGGGCGTGCCGCCGGCGTGGGCGACGAAACTTGTGAAACCCGTAAGCGAGCCCCAGAAAATCCCACGCGGCACATCGGCGGGTTTTGGAATGACTTCCGCCTTGCGGCTGTATTTCCAGATGAGATCTGCGGTGTACCACAGGCCCATGAGGCCAACGATCACCTTCACGAGCGCATCATTGTTGTATTGCGCCGTGGCCCAGCCAATGGCGATGCCAATCAAGGCCGCAAGGGTGATGAGCTTGATGTTCCAGGCGTCATAGTTCTTGCGATAGAGCCAGAGGCCGTACCAGTCGCTGACGACATAAAGCGGCAAAAGAAGACCCGCAGCATAGACGGGAGAAACCACCTGGGCGAGAATGGGAACACCCATGAGGCCTACGCCCGGCAGGCCACCTTTCGAGGCGCCCACCAGAAAGGTGGCGAGCGCCGCCATCACCCAGAAGAGAATTTCCTGCGACATCACGCGGCTTCAGGTGCCAGCGCGATCTCCTTGTAGGGAACGCCGAGATGGAGGGAGAGGCTTTCAGCGACGAAGCTGTGATCTTCGCGCTGGGGCACGCCAGAGACGGTGACGACGCCCACGACATTGCCGGCAATGCGGATAGGAAAGCCGCCGCCCGCGGGCGCGTAGTTCATGGGATCTAGCCCACGTGCAGCGTCAAAGGCCTCGCCCTTCTTCTTGTATTGCAGGACGACGCGATAGGAGGAGGCTTCGAAACGGTAGACGGTGTTGATCTTGCGGCGCACCCAATCGGGGTTCTCCGGCGTCGTGCCGGGAAGGGCTGCATAAAACAGCGGGCGGATGCCGATGCGGATATCCATGACAAGGGGCAGCTTGCGCTCAAGGGCCATCGCGCGCATGGCGCTACCGAGCTTCCAGGCTTCTTCCTCGCTGAAGGTTTTGAAGGTCAGCCGTTCTTCCTGCAGCTTCAGCCGCGCAATGTCGTCATCAAGGCTCATGGGCTCGCTCCCCGCAATCAGCATGGCCTGAAAATGGCGGAAATGGAATGGCGCTTCTCTGCACGACGTGCAGATTGCGTTGCAGAAGTAGCGTTGCTCCGAAAATTTCTCCACGGGCCGACTTGATCGGCCCACCCAGGCTGGGTCGGCGGGTCAAGCCCGCCGATGGAGAGAGAGGATCAGCCCGGGCTGCCCTTGCGGAGCGCCAGCATGCGCTGGCCGATTTCCATAAGCGAGGACGCAACGTTGTCCATGTCCTGCTTGCGGTCGTCCTCGATCTCGGCGCGCCACTGGGCGATGCGCTGATCGAGAATGTGCGTGGAGTTGTCCCGCTCCTTTTCCAAGCGCTTGTCCTCGTCGGTGACGTGGGCCATGAGCGTGGAAGAAAGTTCGAGCAGTTCCTTGCGGGTCTCAAGCTCCAGATCCTTGAGACATTGCTGCAAGGTGCCGGCGATCATTTCCATCTTCAGCGAAAAATCGCTCTTCAATTCAGAGATGGCCTTGCCATAGGCCTCATGCATTTCGCGGCTTTTCTCATCGACCTTGTAGGACAAATCATCGACCTTGAGATCGAAGGTGGTGAAGAGCTTCTCCATGCGGGCGGAGGCAACCTTCATGTCGCCCACATCGGTCTCTATCGCCTGGAAACGGTCGTCGTTCTCGTCCTGCTGCTCGGACATGATGTCGAGCATTTCCTCGAAGCGCGCCTCGCTCAACCTCTCGTATGGACCTACGATGATCTCGCGAAGCTGCAACAGCATCTCTTCGACGGGCTGATGCTCTGCCCTCGCTTCGTTAACTCGCTTTGCCGGGCCCTTCTTCGGCTTGGCCATAGGATGCGAATTTCCGTTCATGCGCCGCAGGTTAGCCCCCGCGTTCATGGCCTCCGAAATACTCATGTTTCTGCTCCTCGTCAGGGCCGTCCCACAAACAAGGTACAGGGCCCCCCAAAAGGGCCATGCAACTCACTCCGCCGTCCCTGACTATAGGCGACGGTTAAGTCTGCGAAAGAAAATGATTAACACAAGGTTAACATCCGCCGCCGCGTCCTGCGTCAGGAACCGCCTGGGGAAAATAAAATGACTTGATTGGGGCGAAAGTGGGATGATTCCACATTTGCTTCACCCTGCGACCAAAAACTATGCAAGGAAGGCGGAATCAGGCCGCCAAACTGATATATTCAGGCCGTTTCGTGGCGATTTCCGTCAAATTCCTTGCGGGCGGCGCGGATCGCCCCATGGTTGGTGGCGGCCCAACCGGCAAGTTCACCCAAAGCTTCCTGCAGTGACGTGCCGAGTCCTGTGAGGGCGTACTCCACCTGGGGCGGGGTGGTGGGGATGACCGTCCTGGTGATGAAGCCATCGCGCTGCAGGTTGCGCAATGTCCCGGTCAGCATGCGCTGGGAAATATCCTCGATGGCGCGGCGCAGCACGCCGAAACGGCGCGGGCCATCACGCAGTTCGCGCACGATGAGGGCGCTCCACTTGTCGCCGACCCGGTCCAGCACATCACGTATGGGGCAGCGTTCGTTGAGTTCATCGTTCTGGCGATTGCGGCGCCGTGGAGTGGTGAACTGGTCCAAGGGTGGTTCCTTCGATGTTACCAGGAGAGGCAAAACTGCCTTCTTGCGGATTTCCCTGATTTGAATATTTGAGACCTACTCTCATAAAGAGACCAAATCAAGGAGAAACCAATGTACCTCGTCACTGGAGCTGCGGGCCAACTTGGCCGCGGCGTCATCAATCACCTTCTTACCGCCTATAAAGTGCCTGCAGCCAAGATCATCGCGGCGACACGCGATCCGGGCAAGCTTGCCGACCTCAGCGCCAAGGGCATTGAAGTGCGGGCCGCCGACTTCAACGACGAGGCGGGCCTCGTAAAGGCCTTTGCAGGAGCCAAGCGCGTTCTCATCATTTCCACCGACAGCTTCGAGCCGGGCCTGCGCCAGAAGCAGCACGACAATGCGGTGAAGGCCGCAGAAAAAGCAGGCGTCGAGCATGTGCTCTATACGTCCATGCCGAAGCCCGACACATCGGCCGTGCTGTTTGCGCCGGACCACTTGAGCACAGAGAAGGCGCTCGCAGCTTCCGGCCTCAAGGGTTGGACGGCACTGCGCCACAACTGGTATGCCGAGAACCTGTTCTACTCCCTGCCCCATGCGCTCAAATCCGGCACGCATTATTCGGCGGCGGCACAGGGCAAGACGCCTTACATCGCCCGCGATGACCTGGCGCGCGCGGCAGCGGCGGCACTCGCCTCCGACAAGGGCGGCAAGAACACCTACACGCTGACGGGCGCCAAGGAATACACTGTCGATGAAATCGCTGGCTTGGTGAGCAAGGCGACTGGCAAGGCGCTCAATGTGGTGCATGTGCCGGTTGAAGGCTTGGTGCAGGGCATGGTGGGCGCAGGCATGCCGGAAGGCATGGCAAGGCTCTTTGCCTCGTTCGATGAGAACATTGCCAAGGGCGGACTTGCCGGCGTCACGGGCGACTACAAGGCGCTGACAGGCCAAGAGCCCGCGAGCTTCGAAAACTGGCTTGCGAAGAATGCGTCCGCTTTTGTGGAAAAGGCACTGGCGGCGTAACGCGGCGAACACTCCCTCCCCCGGCAAAGCCGGGGGAGACTATTTCGTCAGAATTGAAATGCGGCCAAAGTCGTATTTCCTGTAGTGACGTTCCCACGGATCCATTCCTTCTTCGGGTTGCACCTTACCGGCAAGAACATCTTCGGCACCCGCCAGCGCAATGGGCAGGATGTCCTTGCTCAGGCAGGGCGCGTTATGGGAAGGCATCAGAAAATCAAATTCATCGTAGTGCCGCATGAGAAGTTCATAGCTCGCACGCAGCGCACCGACGTCTCCACCATCGAGATGCGACCAAACCGCACCATTTAGCAGGATGTCGCCACAAAACAGAACGCGATGGGTCTGATCCAGAAGACAAATGTGGTCTGGCGCCTCGCCTGGCGTGTGCAGCACCATCAATTGCCTGCCGCCAATCTCCAGAACATCGCTGTGCTTCAGCCACTGTGACACTGCGAAGGGCCGCAAGGCCGCGCTTTCCCGCTCAAAACCGCGCGGCCATGGCGGCGTCACGACCTTATCGTTCATTAGTTCCCAGAACAGCGTTTCCCGTGGCACACCATCACGCGAAATGCTGCGTGAGCGGGGGTGATCAAACATCATGATGTTGGAGAACTGGTTGTTGCTGCCGAGATGATCCAAATGGGTATGGGTATTGATCACGGTCACAGGATGGCTGGTCAGCAACTCAACAACCCGGCGCAAATTTCCAATGCCACAGCCGGTATCAATCAGCACGGCGTGTTGCTCGCCAATGAGCAGGTTCAGTACGGTATGCTCGTAGTGGCGAGGCTCAGAGATGGCATAGAGTCCGTCGTTGACTTTCTGGACTTCGAACCAGTCATCATCAATCGTTATGCGTTGCGGTTGAGGCAAAGCTTTCTGGAGGCCAGGCATCTCGAGTAACACATCCGGAATGTTATCTCACACACGCCTTCGGCGCTAGTTGCGAGCTTTGTCCACCAGCTTGTTCTTGGCGATCCACGGCATCATTTCACGGAGCCTGGCACCGACGGCCTCGATCTGATGGCTGTCGTTGCCGCGTCTGATTGCCTTGAAGCGGGCGGCGCCGGACTTCCATTCCTGCATCCATTCAGATGTGAACTTGCCGGTCTGGATGTCCTTCAAGACCTTCTTCATCTCGGCCTTGGTATTGTCGTTGATGATGCGGGGGCCGGTGACATACTCGCCCCACTCCGCCGTGTTGGAGATCGAGTAGTTCATGTTGGCGATGCCGCCTTCATATATGAGATCGACGATGAGTTTCACCTCATGCAGGCATTCGAAGTAAGCCATCTCGGGGGCGTAACCTGCTTCCACAAGCGTTTCGAAGCCGGCGCGGATCAATTCCACGAGGCCGCCGCAGAGCACCACCTGCTCACCGAAGAGATCGGTCTCGCATTCTTCCTTGAAGGTGGTTTCGATGACGCCGGAGCGGCCGCCGCCCACGCCTGAGGCATAGGAGAGCGCGATGTCATGGGCATTGCCGGACGCATCATTGTGGATGGCGATGAGGCAGGGAACGCCGCCGCCCTTCTGGTATTCGCCGCGCACCGTATGGCCGGGGCCTTTCGGTGCGATCATGATGACGTCAATCGTCTTCTTGGGCTCGATGAGATTGAAGTGCACATTGAGGCCGTGGGCGAAGGCAATGGCCGCGCCGTCACGGATGTTGGAGGCGATGTCATTGCGCCAGATGTCGGCCTGCAACTCGTCGGGTGCCGCCATCATCATCACGTCGGCCCATTTGGCGGCCTCGGCCACGGTCATGACCTGGAGGCCATCGGCTTCCACCTTCTTGGCGGTGGGCGAGCCAGCCTTGAGGCCGACAGCAAGGTTCTTGGCGCCAGAGTCCTTGAGGTTCAAGGCATGGGCGCGGCCCTGGCTGCCATAGCCGATGATGACCACCTTCTTGCCCTTGATCAGGTTCACATCCGCATCGCGGTCGTAATAAACGCGCATAATCCAAGCCCTTTGAATGATGGAATTCTGGGCTAGCGCTTAGCGAGGGCGGCCCTCCATGGCAAGGCAGAAAGGGCGCGGCCTGCTGGCATGCGCGGCAGGCAGCCGCCTACTCCCGCCACTTGACGAAGACACTGTGTTCGAAAACGCAGGGGCCGGTGTGGCTTCCCTTGCGGCAAACACCATTGCCCTCGCCATAATCGTCTATGAAGTTGCCCTCAAAATAAGTGCCATCGGCCCAAGTCAGGCGGCCCAGTCCCACTTTCCTGCCATTGTCTATGCCGCCCTCATAGACATTGCCATTTGCGAAATCAAAACGGCCCTGGCCGTGCATGGCCCCATCGACCCAGCCACCCGTGTAGTCAGAGCCTCCTTCACTGTCGAGCTTACCTTTGCCATGTTGCCTGCCTGCCTTGAAGGTGCCCCGATAGGTTGACTTCTTCAACAAATACCTGCGCGCACCCTTGCCCTCCAGGCTGCCGTTGCGAAGCGAGCCTTCGTCCACAATCACGGCCTCGCCATTCAGCGACCAGGTCAATTTACCCTTTCCCTCGGCAATGCCGTCCTTGCAGGCGCCTTCCCAACTTACAGTGACACCCTCGCCTGACCAAACCGGCCCGACTTTGCAATTGGACTTACTGTCGATTGCCCATTCTGCGGAATGCGAGACTGCCGGAAACTGCATAACCAAAGTGGTGCAAGCCGCTGCAAAAATCATGATCCGATACTTCTGCATTGCTGCCCACTCCAGTTGTTCAGAAAGGATCAACTTGAAGCAAGGTTCAGTCAATACTCATTTCATCGCGATGATCTGGGCGACGACGGCCATCTTCGCAAGTACTCGGCATGCCTCAAGCTGATGGAGCCCGCGCACAGGAATTTAGCGCATCGGGCGCGCAAGTCCCTGAAAGTATCAGGGTTCAGAATTTTATTCATATGTAGGATTTTAGGCTTGACATGGGAACGTGAACCACCTATATCACTCTCGTTGTTTGACATCGTGAATCGATGCTCAGGACGCGGAGCTGAAATCGCGTCCCACCCCTCCGGGGTCATCCGGAAACCC
>JAIBJH010000217.1 GCA_020029455.1 Hyphomicrobiales bacterium | reverse complement strand
AGAGTGAGACAGGGCTAGCATGACCTGTTGCCCATGGAACTTGCGGTTTCTTCGATGAACACACAGGAATGGCCGGGGTCACCATCTGGGATTGGAATCCCCTTGGGAACGAAGAATTTGGTGCTGTGGCCGCCGTGCAGGCCCGACGGAAACCTCATCTTCGCTTTCACCTTCCATCCGCCACCCTTCATAGTCTCGATCTTCCCGGCTTTCTGAAGCTGCAGTAGACCGGCCATTTTCGGGTAAGTCTCATACGCTTCGACCTTGTTTCCCGTGACCACGTCCGTGGGTTTGATCTCAACGATGCCACCGGGACTTTGCATCAGGAGCTCGTTCTGAAGCACGTCCGCGCTATTAAGCGGCGTGGTGCTGCTAAGCTTGCCATCGCGCGTGAAGGTGTAAACCTTGTTGCCGCTCACAACGCGAAGCCCTTCATCGCTGTTTTCGTGCTTGTCTTCCAAGCCTTCGCCGGACGGAATCTTAAAATCCTGCACGCCATACTTGCGGAGCATCTGGCTTGGTTCACGGCCAGCGAGTTTGGTGAGAATTGCTTTTGCCATCAAGCCCTCACGATCCGCCGGATCGTCAAAATCCCGAATGCAGCCATCCAGAGCCAGGAACTCAATCTTGTTTGCCGGCACGCCAACGATTCCAGACCTGACCTTGTCAGGCTCTTTACGCGTTGCCGGGCCAGCGACGATGACTTTGGTAATGCGCTGGGTTGCGCCGCTGATCCGCCAGATCATAGGTGCGCGATGGTTCAACATCAGCGTTAAGGGTTCAGTGCCTTGCTCCACCTCAATGCCCGCCGTCGATGTCTCCTCATCCTGGCCGGAAACCGTAGCAGTGGAGATGGCCTTACCCGCATGTGCGCCGACCACGGTGAAGAGACCGTCTTTCGGAACGTTTAATGGTTTGCAGTTCTCAGAAATTCCCAGAGCGCGCCTTTGTTCTTCTTCAGCGATCTTCTTTTTTATGTCCTCTTCCACGCCTGCCAGTGCCGTGGCCAGGAAGCCCGCGGCTTCGCTTTCGGTCAGAACCCCATCGGCATTAGGATCGGCTGCAACCATCGCCCTGGCAAAACGCGTGGGGTTGTGGCGATCTATTTCATCACGCGCATTCAACTGCTCCTTGCGTTGCGGCAAGTAAAGCTCCACACCCTCGATGACACCATTGCTGTCTTTGTCCGCCTGCATGGCCTCGGCGAGGTAGTCTTCCAGCTCCTGATCCAGCCGTTTTTTCTGGAAGTCATTCATTCGCGTGGTTCTGAACCGCTGCCTGCGAAAAATGTCCCCCAACTCCTCGCGTGAGACGCGGGCATCGCCATTGAGGTCAGACATCAACCATTGCGAAGCGTAGCGGCTCCGGAATTGCGCGATGTGAATTGCCTCCGCGCTGTCGATCTCTTCTTTCTCCAGTCCGTCGCCATCTCGGTCAAATTGCTGGAATGACTGGGCAATGACATTGAGTAGATTTTGCTCGCCGAAATCTCTCTGCATGTCGACATAGACCGCGCGAAGGTCTTGCAGTGGGTCGGCTAACGCTTGCAGCGTGGTGCTGCCGAGCAGCGTGATGGCAAATGCAAAAGACGAAAAAGCACGGCGAATGATCATGAGAGCTTCCCCTTCGAATGGGAGTCTTTCGCATTGCTGGGAATCCTGCAAGTGTAGCGTGTAGCTTTGGTTGCAAATATCCTAATGATTGCATCAAGAATGTTGAGAATCTTGGGCAATTGAAATCGCACATGCCCAAAAACAGTGACTTAGATGATGTGACAATATTCCGGCTATTCCGCCGCCAGGCGGGCGCGCCTTCCGCCTTTTCGGCTTTTGCGCAGCGTCAGGGTCGACACCCGTTCTGGCAAAGCTTCCATGACGGTGCGGCGCTCCGCCGGCACCATGCCAATCCAACCGGCGATCTCCGTGCGCGTTCGCCCGCAGCCGATGCAAAAGCCCGTCTCGGGATCGACAACGCAGATTTTGACGCAGGGCGTCTCAATGTCCGGGAAGCGGGTATCGTCCATTCTTTGCATCTTGCCATGAGTCTTGGGGCATTCGGGTGATAGAGCGCCCCAATATGGCTGGCAAACGTCAGTTTTTGAGGATCAAATGGCCGTCTTCAACCGAGAAACTCTTGAGCCGCGAGAGGAAGCTCATGCCCAGAAGCGTGCCGCGCATGGCGCCTTTGGGCATGACAAGGCCCTGGACGTCGTCAACGCTCACATTGTCGATCTCCACCTCGCGCAGCATGACCCTTGCCGCCTTGGCAAGGCCGTTGGCCGTCGAGACCGGAACATCGAATGTGAGGTTTTTGGGCTTGAGGCCCACTTTTTCTGCATCTTCAAAGCTCAGCGCCACAAAGCTGGCGCCGGTGTCGACAAGCACCTGAACAGCGCGGTTGTTGATGTCGGCAGAAGTGACGAAGTGGCCATTGTTCACGGCCTTGAGTTCGGTCATGGCCATGAGCTGCAACGGCGTGTCTTGCGACTGTGAGAGCGGTACAAGACCTGGCAGGCCTGCGCCTGCCGTCAACAGGATTGCGAGCACAAGGCTGGGCACAATGCGATAGCGATGAAACGCATGTCTTGCGGCGGTGAACATCTGAGCCTCCGGCTTTTCTGCTGCAGCCGCCGGTCAATTGACCGGCGATAAGCTGCTGCAGCACTTTGAATCTGGCGCCCGAGACTAGGTGTGCCGCCACTCAGCAAGCGTTTACGCTTCCGGCAATTTTGCGGTGAAGGTTAACCGAGTGTTGCCGCGAAGGAGACAAGCATCGCAAGTTCGCAGGAAACTTGCGCCGCCCCCAGCACATCGCCCGTCTGGCCGCCAAGCTGCTTCATTGCAACACGGCGGATCAGGGCCGTCGCGGCAAGGCCAAGGCCCATCGCCACCACCGCCGATTCCGGCGCGGCAAGGGCGCCTGTTGCCATGGTGATGAGAAGCCCGATGACGATGGCGAAGATGGCGACAGCGCGGGATGGCCTTCCGGCGCTTGCAGAGAGGCCGTCGCTGCGGGCGGGCGGCGTTGCCCACATCAGGTCGACGATCAGCCCGCGCGAATAGGAGTGGCTGGCGGCGATGGTTGCAAGAAGCACGGGCCATTCCTGCGAGAGCAGCGACTCATAGGCGAAGATACGGATGAGCAGGGCGATCATCAGGGCGAGCGCACCATAGGCGCCGATCCTGCTGTCGCGCATGATTTCAAGGCGCTGCTCGCGCGTCTTGCCGCCGCCGATGCCGTCAGCAAAATCAGCAAGGCCATCTTCGTGGAGTGCGCCCGTCATCAGTATCGTTGCGGCCACGGCAATGGCGCAGCCGAGGAGGGAGGGAACGCTCAGCTGGGCGGTGGCCCACAAAACGCCGCCGGTGAAGAGGCCGATCAGGGCACCGGCCAGCGAGAACATGCGCATGGTCTGGTGGAGCGGCGGGGGATCGACGGTGCGCGCCAGCGGAACCGGAATCCTTGTGAGGAAGCGCAAGGCATGGACGAGCTCTCCCAGGGGCCGGATAGGCGGGGCCGGAAGTTCCGGAGGAGGAGGTGGTGGTGGCGAGGTGTCGGTCATGGCGGGAGAAATGTCTTTATGCCAGTTGACGGCAGGCGGGAAGGGTGGCGAAACATCAGCGCCCCGATTCCGGCGCTTCTCCCTAGAGTAAATTCCGGCCAAGTTGCAGACTTGGCCGATAAGAATTTGCTCCAACATATTAATTTGGCGCGAATTCTTTTTGACCGCGTGATTCTACGCGGTCGGAAAGCGCGCAAACAGAAAGAAAACCCATGCCTTCCGCATTGCCCTTTGACGACATCCGCGCCCTTCTTGCCACCATGCCCGAGGCCGATAGCGAGGCGGTGGCGAAGGTGAGGGCCAGGGACAAGGAGCTCACCAAGCCGCCGGGGTCGCTGGGCCGGTTGGAGGAGATCGTCGAATGGCTGGCTGCCTGGCAGCAGAGAACGCCGCCCCGGATTGACCGGCCGGTGGTGGCCGTCTTTGCCGGAAACCATGGCGTGGTGGCGCAGGGGGTTGCGGCATACCCTCAAAGTGTGACGGCGCAGATGGTGGCGAACTTCCGCCATGACGGCGCGGCGGTGAACCAGATTTGCAAGACCCATGATCTCGGCCTCAAGGTGTTCGAATTAGCGCTGGAGATTCCGACGCGTGACATCACGCAGGATGCAGCGCTCGATGAGGCGGACTGCGCCGCCACCATGGCCTACGGCATGGAGGCTATTGCTGATGGCTGCGATCTTCTCTGCATCGGGGAAATGGGAATCGGTAACACGACGATTGCCGCCGCACTGGCGCACGGGCTTTTCGGCGGCAAGGCGGAAGACTGGGTGGGGCCGGGCACGGGAGTTGATGCGGAGGGCTTGAAGCGCAAGGCCGATGCGGTGCGGCGCGCGGTGATCTTGCATCAGGCATATCTCAACGATCCGCTGGAGGTGTTGCGGAGACTCGGTGGACGTGAGTTGGCAGCGATGGCGGGCGCCATTCTCGGCGCGCGCATGCAACGCGTGCCGGTGCTGATCGACGGTTATGTGGCAACGGCGGCGGCGGCGGTGCTGCATAAAGCGAATCCGGCGGCGCTTTCCCATTGCATGGCGGGGCATGTGTCGGCTGAGCCTGCACACCGGGCGCTGTTACAGAAGCTTGGCCTGAAGCCGTTGCTCGATCTCGGCATGCGGCTGGGTGAAGGATCTGGCGCGGCACTGGCAGCGGGCATCTGTCGTGCGGCCGTCAACACTCACGCAGGAATGGCGACGTTTTCAAGCGCGGGTGTGGATAATAAGGAATAGGCCGCGCTTCGCACTTGTGATTGCCGGTCTCCTCTTTC
>JAIBJH010000216.1 GCA_020029455.1 Hyphomicrobiales bacterium | reverse complement strand
TTCCTCGCCGACCATGTGGCGAATTTCCTGCAGAAGAACCGGCTTTACGAAGTGCTGGGGCTTTTCGTGCTGTTGCTGGTGGGCCTCATGCTCACGGCGGAAGGCGCCCACATCGCGCACCTCGATATCTTCGGCTATGAAATCCATCCGATTGAGAAGGCGACGTTCTACTTCGTGCTGGCCGCGCTGGTCATTGTCGATGTCCTGCAAGGGCGCTATCAGAAGAAACTCGACTTGGAGAAGACCAAGCCGGAACACTAGGGCTAGCCATGACAGCCTCCATTCTCAAGGGAGACGTTTCGCGCGCCACGCTTGATATGGCAGTGGCTGAAAATCTTTATGCGCTGTTCCGCACCATGGCGGGCTTGAAGGATGGCGAACTTGAAGAGCGCCCCGGTTTCTCCCGCCATCACGCCTTTCCCACCAACCCCATGTACAAGGGCGTTTGGAAGTGCCGGCTGGAGAAAGACGCCATTGCCACCGCCGCCGATGAAACCATTGCATGGTTCAAGGAACGCAAAGCGCCCTTCTTCTTCTGGTGGACCGATCCTGCAACACCGCTCGATGGCTTGAGCGCGGCGCTCGAAGCACGCGGGCTCATTGACATGGAAGGGCAGACGCGCGCCCTTGCGGCGGGCATCATCCAGAAGGCGGAAGGCGCGCCCTGCATGGCCATGGCGCTTGCCGATATGGACCCCGAGCTTGCCACTGGCCGCAACACGGCATTCGAGATCACGCAGGTCCGCGATGAGGCGGGCCTCCATGATTTTGCAAAGGTCTTTGTCGAGACCTATCAGATCCCGGCCTGGGCGGGGCAGGGCTGGATTGATGCCACGCTGGCCTTCGGCATTGATAGGGCGCCGTGCCAGATCCATGTGGGGCGGCTCAACGGCGCCCCCATAGCCACGGCGATTTCCTTCAATGGTGCGGGTGTGGCAAGCGTCTATGGCGTGGCCGTTCTGCCGAGGGCGCAGGGAAAAGGCTTTGGCGCGGCCATCACGGTGAAGCCTTTCCTCGATGCCAAGGCGGAAGGCTATGAGCATGGCGTGCTCTTTTCGAGCGAGAAGGGCATTCCCGCCTATGAACACATCGGCTTTCGCAAAACGGGCGGCTTCATCAATCGCTATCTCTGGCGGGCGTCTTGAGGGGCCTCGTGCGCTCAAGATTTATTTTCGGCTGCGTTCTTTCCCGTGCGGCCCACAACATAAGTGCCTGAGGCAGTGATGATGGCAATGCCTGCCCACGTCCATATGTCGGGAAAGTCATTGAACACGGCCATGCCGAAGAGGACAGCGGCAAGAATCTGGAAATAGGTGAAAGGCGCCAGGATATTGGCAGGCGCCAACACGAATGCCTTGATAAGGAAATACTGGCCCAATCCGAATGTTGCTCCAGCGCCGAGAGCGAGAAGCCACGCTCCTTGCTGGAGCGGCTGCCAGTCTGCGAGTGCAAGGGGAATGGCAACTACGGCGCCAACCAGCAAGGTCCAGGCCAGCGTGGTTGTGGTGTCTTCGCCCAGTGTTGCAAGCTGTCGCGAGGTGATTTGCAAGATGGCATAGAAAACCGCCGCCACTGCCGGGAATATTGCATAGGTGGAGAATTCCGAGAAACCGGGGCGGGCGACAATCAACACGCCCAAAAACCCGGCGGCAACTGCGATCCAGGCAGGAAGCCCCACGCGCTCACCCAGGAACCAGGCTGAGACCGCCACGACGAGGAAGGGTGCAGCAAAGAGGATTGTGGTTGCCTCCGCCAGCGGCATGAATTTGACGCCAATGACCATGGCGCCGCCGACGACGACCGGCGTGAGCCCGCGAAAAATTTGAAGCCCCCGGTGGCTGGACCGGAACAGTCCTCCCCACCCGGCTGGACCTTTTAGTGCAAGCAGCGCCGCGAGAGGCACGACATACCGCGCCAGCACCACTTGCCCGAAGGATTGCGTCTCGACGAGGAGCTTGCTCAGGCCATCCACGAGCCCGAAGAAAGTGACAGAGATGATGAGGAACAGAATGCCGCGGAGGGCTTCGGAGCGCAGGGATGGCGGCTTCATCCGCGCACCATGTACGCAGGCAACATTCCTTGCAAGGCAAGCCAGCATTGCCCTTTCGCCGGGGCTTGGCTAAAGCCTGCGCCAACTCAATCACTTCCAGAAAGAAAACACGCTTATGGCGCGGCAATTCATCTATCACATGCAGGGGCTTTCCAAAGCCTACGCGGGCGGCAAGAAGGTTCTCGACAACGTCCATCTCTCTTTCTACCCGGATGCCAAGATCGGCGTGCTCGGTCCCAACGGCTCGGGCAAATCGACGCTGCTTCGCATCATGGCGGGCCTTGACAAGGAGTGGAATGGCGAGGCTTGGCTCGCGGAGGGTGCAACTTGCGGCTACCTGCAGCAGGAGCCGGAGCTTGATCCGGCGCTCAATGTCATGGGCAATGTCATGGAGGGCGTGGCCGCGAAGAAAGCGATCCTCGATCAATACAATGCGCTGATGGCGGACTACAATGACGAGAACGCCGAGAAGGCGGCCGTGCTGCAGGACCAGATCGACGCGCAGAACCTGTGGGATCTGGAATCACAGGTTGAGCAGGCCATGGACGCGCTGCGCTGCCCGCCTGCTGATGCCTCCATCGACAATCTCTCCGGCGGTGAAAAGCGCCGTGTGGCACTCACCCAACTGCTGCTGCGCAAGCCGGACCTGTTGCTGCTGGATGAACCCACCAACCATCTCGATGCGGAAAGCGTCAACTGGCTTGAGCACCATCTCAGCGACTATCCCGGCGCCATCCTGATCGTCACCCACGACCGCTATTTCCTCGACAATGTTACGAGTTGGATTCTGGAATTGGATCGCGGCCGCGGCATTCCCTATGAAGGCAATTACTCCGCCTATCTCGGGCAAAAGGCCAAGCGCTTCGCCCAGGAGAGCCGCGAGGATGCGGCGCGCCAGAAGGTTCTGGAGCGCGAAGCGGAATGGATGGGCAAATCGCCCACCGCGCGGCAAGCCAAGTCGAAGGCCCGCATCAAGGCCTATGACGAACTCCTCAAGATCAACGAAGCGCGCGTACAATCACACACGGCGCAGATCATCATTCCCTCTGGCGAGAGGCTGGGCGACGATGTCATCGACATCGAGGGCCTGTCCAAGGCCTATGGCGACCGGCTGCTCATTGATGATCTTTCCTTCAAGCTGCCGCCCGGCGGCATTGTCGGCATCATCGGCCCCAACGGTGCGGGCAAGACCACGCTGTTCCGCATGATCACGGGACAGGAGAAGCCGGACGATGGCACGATCACCGTCGCGTCTTCGGTGAACCTTGGCTACGTCGATCAATCACGCGATAGTCTCGATCCTAACAAAACCGTGTGGCAGGAAATTTCCGGCGGCAATGATCTTGTGATGCTCGGTAAACGCGAGATCAATTCACGTGCCTATGTGGGCGCCTTCAACTTCAAGGGCGGCGATCAGCAGCAGAAGGTGGGCACGCTTTCAGGCGGACAGCGCAACCGCGTGCATCTTGCCAAGATGCTGAAGAGCGGGGCCAATGTGCTGCTGCTCGACGAGCCCACCAACGATCTCGACACGGAAACGCTGGCGGCGCTGGAAGAGGCGCTGGAAGATTATGCCGGCTGCGCCGTCATCATCTCCCACGATCGCATGTTCCTCGATCGCTTGGCGACGCACATCCTCGCCTTCGAGGGCGACAGCCATGTGGAATGGTTCGAAGGCAACTTCCAGGACTATGAGGAAGACAAGAAGCGCCGCCTCGGCGAAGACGCCGTTAACCCACACCGGATCAAGTACAAGAAGTTTGAGAGGTAGGCACCATTTGCCTTGTAATCCGGGCCGATGATCCCTATCTGATTTAAAGCAATCAGCGACAATTCGAATTCACCCGCACAAGTGCGGCTGGACAGCATGCTCCTCCGGAGCGTGCTCATGATCCGTCATCCGATCTGGATGCGGAAACCTCCTGAGAGGAGAACACTATGACAAAACTCAACATGACGACGGACAAGCCCAGCACTGCGCCTGTAGCCGCACCAGCTCCTGCACCTGCCGAGAAGGCAGCCGAGCAGAAGGCGCCTGAGGTTGTTGCGCCGCCGCAGAAGTAAGCCGAGGAGCTTTGCTCCACCGATTATGGGCCGGCACTGCATGTGCCGGCTTTTTTTATTTGAGTGAGGTGATGGCGTTTCAGAAGTACCCACGCGCTGGCGAGAACGCCGCTAGGCGAGGGGCTGGGTTTCTCCCCCAACTTGTTGGGGGAGTGCCGCAGAGCGGAGAGGGGGTGCCGATTACAATCCTCTCAAAATCCGATTATAATTGGACTGCAGAAGGTGACTCATGCTTCTAAAGCGCGCTGACCAGGCCATTTCATCGACCGACCTTCAGAAGAAAACGCGAGAGCTTCTCGACCGCATTTCGAATGGCCGGCAGGACCATTATGTGGTCATGCGGGACAATCGCCCTGCGGCCGTGCTGATGGCGACCGAGAGATATGAGGCGCTGATCGAGGAGCTGGAAGACCTGCGCATCGAGTCCGTGGCCCGCGCACGCCTCGGTACGCCGCGAAAGAACTATGTTTCCCGGAAGGGCATGGACGCCTTCATTGAAAGCCTCTGAGCGTGGCCTGGGCAATCTTCTATCATCCTGAGGTCAAGAATGATTTCAGGCGCTTGGGGCGGACAGAGGCAAGGGCCATCCAGAAAGTGATCGACGAGAGGCTGGCGTGGGGAGAGTCCGACAAAGTTGGTAAGCCGTTAAGCGGTGATCTCAGTGATTATCGCCGCCTGCGCACGGGCCAGACGCGCATCGTCTACCGCGTTGATGGAAAACGGATCGAAGTGCTGGTGATTGCCGTGGGCCTCCACCGCGATGACGAGGTTTATG
>JAIBJH010000215.1 GCA_020029455.1 Hyphomicrobiales bacterium | reverse complement strand
GCCGAGGCCTGACTCCTTCACGCCACCGAAGGGTGCTTCTGCCGTCGAGATGATGCCTTCATTGATGCCGACCATGCCGTATTCCAGCCCTTCGCCGACGCGCCAGACGCGGCCAATGTCGCGGCTGTAGAAGTAGCAGGCAAGGCCGAATTCTGTGGCATTGGCGAGCTCAATCACTTCTTCCTCGGTCTTGAACTTGAAGAGCGGCGCCACGGGACCGAAAGTCTCTTCGCGGGCAACCGCCATGGCAGAAGTGACGCCGGTGATGATGGTGGGCTCGAAGAAGTTGCCGCCCATGGCCTTGCCGCCGAGCGTTACCTTGCCGCCCTTGGCGATGGCATCGGCAATGTGTTCCTCCACCTTCTTCACGGCGGCGGGATTGATGAGCGGCCCGGTGGTGACGCCATCCTCGACGCCATTGCCGACTTTCAGCTTCTTGACGGCTACAGCCAGTTTCTCAGCGAAAGCATCATAGACGCCTTCCTGCACATAAATGCGGTTGGCGCAGACGCAGGTCTGGCCGTTGTTGCGATATTTGGAGGCCATGGCGCCCGCCACCGCCGCATCCAGGTCCGCGTCGTCAAAGACGATGAAGGGCGCATTGCCACCGAGCTCCAGACCCATCTTCTTGATGGTTGGGGCGCATTGCACCATCAACAGGCGGCCGATTTCAGTGGAGCCCGTGAAGGTAAGGCCCCTGACAATCGGGTTGGAGGTCATTTCGGCGCCGATTTCCTTGGCCGAGCCCGTAACAACCGAAAAGACGCCTGCTGGGATACCAGCCCGCTCGCCAAGATCAGCCATTGCCAGGGCCGAGAGAGGGGTTTCGGCAGCAGGCTTCACCACCATGGCGCAGCCGGCTGCGAGTGCGGCGCCTGCCTTGCGGGTGATCATGGCATTGGGGAAGTTCCACGGCGTGATGGCGCAGACAACGCCTACCGGCTGCTTGATGACGATGGCGCGGCCGTTCGGGAACGGCACCGGAACAGTCTCGCCATAGATGCGGCGGGCTTCCTCGGCGAACCATTCAATGAAGCTTGCGCCATAGGCGATTTCGCCACGGGATTCGGCGAGGGGCTTGCCCTGCTCGGCGGTGAGAATCTGCGCCAAGTCCTCCTGGTTCTCCATCATCAGGGTGAACCACTTCTTCATGATGGCGGAACGTTCCTTGGCGGTCTTCTTGGCCCACAGCTTTTGGGCCTTCTGTGCGGCCTCAATGGCTTCGCGGGCTTCCTTGGTGCCAAGCTTCGGCACCGCGCCGATGACCCGATCATCGACAGGGTTTGTGACGTCGATGGTGGCAGTGCCGCCCACCCACTGTCCACCAATCAAACATTTGTCCTTGAGCAGCGACTTGTCTTTCAATATGTCGCGCAGGGCCTGGCTTTTGCGAATGTCCATAATCATCTCCGAGGGGAATGTGGCGGCGCTTTAGCACGGGCATGGAGACGGTACAAACGGTCCACTTTGCGGATTTTGCATGGCCCTGAGCGCAGTGATCTTTGATCTTGACGGTACGCTGGTTGATACGGCGCCGGACCTGCATGCTGCCACAAACCATGTGCTCGCGACGCTCAAACGCCGGCCCATTACCATGGAACAGGTGAGGGTCTTTGTGGGCCATGGAGCACGCGCATTGATTGCGCGGGGCTGCGAGGCGACCGGCGATCCCGTCGATCCGCGTGCCATCGAAACGCTCTACCAGGAGTTCGTTATCTACTATGCCGCAAACATCGCGGCGAACAGCAAGCCCTATCCCGGCGTCATCAATCTCCTCAAGCAATGCCAGGACAGGGGGCTGGCGCTTGGCGTGTGCACCAACAAGCTCGAAAGCCTGTCGAACCAGCTTCTCACCGCCCTCGAAATGAAGAAATATTTCGGCGCGGTGGTCGGTCCCGACACCATCGGCATCTCCAAGCCCGACCCCCGACCATATCTTGAGACCCTCATGCGCCTGAACAGGCCGGGCGCTTCCATTCTGATTGGCGACAGCGAAACCGACATCCTGACGGGGCAGAACGCCAAGGTGCCGGTGATTGCGGTGAGCTTCGGCTACACCACGCAGCATGTGCGGGCCTTCAACCCCACGCATATCATCGACCATTTTGACGAAGCATGGCCAATTCTTCAGTCATATTTCTGAAAGAAGGCGACGGCGTCATCAAGCACCGGCGTAGTTTTACGGCGCAGGGTTGAGAGGGCCAGCATGATGCCGACGTGGCTTACGCCATCATAAATCTTGAGCTCCGCAGGACGGCCCACTTTCTGCCAGGCCGCATAGAGGCTCTGTGAATTGCGGACGCGGACCGTCTGATCGGCGGAGCCATGGAGCAGCAGGATGGGAGGTGCTGCGGCGAGATTGCGGTTGATGGGTTGCGTTTCATTCAGTTCCGTAACGCCTGAAAATGCGGCAATGGATTTCGGAGAATCGAGCGGGAGGAAGTCAAACGGCCCCGCGAGCGTGACCATGGCCTTCACCTTTGCTTCCAGGTTGTTGCGCAAGACGGCTTGGACAATATTATAGGCACCGGCGGAATGGCCGATGGCAAAGAGGCGATTAGGGTCGCCGCCGAATTCTCCGGCATGAGCATTCATCCAGTCGATCGCTGCAGCAACATCATCAACGAAAACCGGATAGTGCACCGCGGGCACGAGGCGATAGTCGGCAACAGCAACAACATAGCCACGCGATGCCAGGGCGCGGCCTACAAAACCATAGTCGTTCTTGCTGCCGGAATCCCAAGAGCCGCCATAAGTGAAAACGATCACTGGAAACGGCCCCTGCCCTTCCGGCACATAGATGTCGAGGCGCTGGCGGGGATCTGGTCCGTAAGCAATGTCAGATGCGGCGAACCGGCTTCCGGCATCCTTCGGCACAAGGGCATCGAAAATGGATAGTGCCGCAAAGTGATAGGCAAGGCCGCCAACAAGAAGGAACAGGCCGATTGCAGTGAGAAGCTTTGACATGCAGATAGTACGAGGCCAAAGGGAATCCGGTTGAAGGGTTAGTTCCATGTCCGTTGAAGCTTCACTTGTCAAACCGCCGTTTTCACTTTCACCTGAAGACCTCGCCTGGGTGCGCAAAACTTGCGATGGTCTCAACACGGCGCAAAAGATCCGCCAGCTTTTCGTTCACATCAACCACGGCGATGACGAAGAGAAATCCAAATCGTTCGCCAAGTTGCAACCCGGCGGGCTGCACCGCTTCATGGGACCGGAACTTGAGCCGGCCTGGCGGGCGACGCGGGCTTTCATGGCGGAGTGCGAAATATCGCCCTTCATCACAGCGGATTTGGAAGGCGGCGGGCATCATTCGTCCTGCTTCACGGGGTTCACAAACAATCTGGGCATGGCTGCCGCCAATGACCTGGAATTATCACGGCGCGCCTGCGCGGCCCTGGCGCGAGAGGCACGAGCTCTTGGTTTCAACTGGACCTTCACGCCCTGCATCGATCTCAACATCAACACGGGCTCTGCTATTGTGGGCACCCGCTCCTATGGCTCGAATGCAGAGACAGTGCTGGCTCAGGCCAAGGTTCACATGAAGGAAATGCAGACCGCGGGCATTGCGGCGACCACGAAACATTGGCCCGGTGAAGGGTTGGACTGGCGCGACCAGCATCTGGTGACGACGATCAATCCACAGACGCCCGCGGAATGGCGCGCCAGTTTCGGTGCGCTCTACAAGGCGCTCATCGACGATGGGTTGATGGCGGTCATGTCGGCGCATATTGCGCTGCCACAATACGCGGCCAGCAAGGGCGTGGCGGAGGGACTCGAGCGCTACCGGCCAGCGTCGCTTTCCAAGCATCTGAACTTTGATCTCCTGCGCGGCGAACTGGATTTTAACGGCGTGATCCTCTCGGATGCCACGCCCATGGCGGGGCTTGGCAGTTTCAGTGGCCGCGCTGAGCATGTGCCGCAGGTGATCGAGAATGGCTGCGATGTCTTTCTCTTCTGTACGAATGAGGAGGCCGATATCCGCCATATGGAAAATGGCCTGCGCAGCGGCGCGCTATCCGAGCAACGGCTTGAGGATGCGGTGATGCGCATTCTCGGCATGAAGGCGGCGCTGGGCCTTCACCGCAAGTCTCTCGATGAACGCATTCTACCATTGGAGAAGGCAAGATCTGTCGTGCGTGAGGGAGCCCATCTTGAGACTGCGCGTGCTGCCGCCGCAAAGTCTGTCACATTGGTCAAGAACAAAGGTGGTGTACTGCCCATCAATCCGCAACGCCACCGCCGCATCACCTGGATCGGCAAAGGCGCGCCAGGCTTCATCCCGGGCCTGCCGCCGAAACAGGCGACGGTGCTGCGTGATGGACTTTCTTCCCGTGGCTTTGTGGTTTCGGATTTTGATCCCAAAAACCCGCCAACGCCGCAAAACACTGATCTCGTGCTCTATGTGATGTGTGACGAAAGCTCACTCGGCAAGTCGCGCATCTTCCTCAACTGGCGGACAGAACAGGAAGGGCTGGGCAATCTCATGACGCGCTATTGGAACGACATTCCAACTCTCCTCGTCTCCTTTGGCCATCCCTACTATCTGCAGGATGCGCCGCGCATTCCAGCCTGCATCAATGCCTATGCGCCTGTGCCCGATGCGCAAGAGGCCGTATTGGCGCGCATGCTGGGCGAGGCAAAATTTGAAGGCGTCTCGCCGGTCGATGCTTTTGCCGGCGCGCCGGATGCGCGTTATTGACTTCTAGGCGTTGTGCCGCCTATAGGCTCACCACCCTTTCCGGGCGATTAGCTCAGTTGGTAGAGCACTGTGTTCACATCGCAGGGGTCACTGGTTCGAGTCCAGTATCGCCCACCATAAATCTCAGAACGTTCAAGTATTGATGACCGTTTGATTTATTATCTCTAGATGCGTTCGAAAAACCCTTCATCTCCTTCAGAA
>JAIBJH010000214.1 GCA_020029455.1 Hyphomicrobiales bacterium | reverse complement strand
GGCCCTGCGCTTCACCAGACCGGGAAGCGTGCGGCCTCCCGCCTTGACCCAGAGATTGAGGCGGCGCGGCACCTCTGCGAAATCTCCGGCATTCACCGCCTTCAATACGCTGGAACTTCGGAGCGCGCCGAGCCCCACATTGTAGGCAAAGGAGACAAGCGCCGAGAACTGCGCATCATTGAGTGGCACCTTCACGGCATCGCGCACGCCGCCCGCAAAATTCTCCACATCGCGCGCCAGGATGGCGTTCGCCGCCTCGCGGGTGATGCGCAATCCGGGTGTTACTTCCGGCGGGCCCGCCATGGAGGTGTGGCCAAAGCCAATGGTCCACACGCCCACCGCATCGCGATAGGCCTCACCACGAAAACCTTCAAAGCTGCGGATGAGCGCGAGGCCTTCATCTGTCATGCGCATGGTCAGGCCTCCACCACGATGGTGCGCATCAGGCCTTCAAGCAGCGGCGCAGGCAATGAAGCGCGGCCCACAAGGCAGCCCTCACGGAAGAAGGCGACAACCGCTTGCGGCGCATCCGGCAGCACAACGATCAGCACCGCATCGGCCTTGGCATCGGTGCGCGGCGGCAATTCATTGAAGGCTGCCACGAATTCGGCAACCCTGTTCTCCGGCACGGCAAGCACTCTTGCTTGCGGCAGGTCGGCGCTTAATCTGGCTTGCAAAGTTTCCGCGCTAACGCATTGCACGGGAATCGGATTTGGACTTGCGACCTGCATGGCGAACAGCGCCAGCAAGGCCGCGAGCATAAGCTGCAGCATTGAGACTTCTCCTTGAGATGAATTGATCTTTAGTTCGTGAAGGGAATGAAGCGGCTCACCACCGCCCCTACAGCGGATGAGATGGCAATCGCCGCCGTGAGAAGGAACCATCCGGCCCTGGCGCCCACCAGCGCATCGCGGATTTCGCGCACATCGGCGCGGATCGCCTGCAGTTCGGATTCAACGGTTTCCATGCGGGCTTCGAGCTTGCCCACTTCGCGTTCCAGATTGGTCATGGCATTAATCCCATTGGCTCACACGGACAGCGCCGGCCGCGCCCACGTGGCGGCGGCAGCGGAAGTAGCTTCCAATGTGATGGTGTTTAGGCGGACCGGACGTTTGCGGCGTCGATCAGTATTTCCCGGAAAGTCTTGATGAGCGGCGCGGGGAAAAATTTCCTCTGTTTGACCGCCATCGCGTTGTACTTGTCGTAGAGCAGTTCGTAGCCGGCCGCCTTCAGACGGTCACGAACAGCACTGGTCTCGTCGTCAGAGCAATGCTTGTGCTCGAAGAAGATGAGCTTGGGGCGGCGGGTTTCTATATCCGCTGACTGTATTGCCTTGCAGTCATGGCCCTCTGCATCGATCACCAGAATATCCGGCCTGGAAATTCTATGTTCTGCGCAAAGGCTTTCAATCGTCCGGACTGATACCGTGATTTCATCAATGTGATCGCCGGGCCGGGGATTTCCGTTCGATTCAGCCCAATCATTGTGCTTTATGATGGTTGCCTTGTCGAAACTGGAAAGGTTCGTTTGTGGCTCGCGGCACGCGTAGAATGTTGCCTTGCCGTTCGTCAGCCCCACCGCACAGTTTGCGAACTTGAGCCCCTTCCGGCCGGAATTGTTCTTGAGGAGTTTCTCGAAAGCAGATGGCACGGGCTCGACCATGAGACCGGACCATTTGCCGCTGCGCACGAAGTCACGTATCGGATCGTCCGCTATCCCGTCATTGGCCCCCACTTGAACGAAGCGGACAACGCCAAGGGCGGCAGTCAGTTGGCCGAACAGGTACTTCACCATGTGTTCAAAGACCGGCGTGGCGCGATAGTCCTGTTCGACATCGAAGACCGACATTGGGTCACCATATCATTAGCGGCCTGGTTGTAAACCCGCACCGTGATCAACCGCTACGGCAACCGACGGTCAATTGAACTCAATTGACCGTCGATAAGTTGCTGTAGAACTTTGAATCTGGCGCATCTTTCACTTCGCAAGCGACGTCATCCCGGTGAAAGCCGGGACCACTTGCTCGTCCGATGCGCTAGTTTGACAAGTAGGTGCCGGAAATTGCGATCTCACTGCCGTTCGTTGCGTGCAGAACAGCGTTGGCGGCAAGGCCAACACCTTGGCTCGTTGCAGCCGCTGTTTTTCCATCAAAGAAAAGAACATTGGAGCTCCACCCCAGGTAAGCGTGCATTGAAACATAGCTGGCCGTGCTGCCAGCCCATGCAACATCAAACCTTCGCCAGAGATTTGCGGCGTTCTTTGAGGTGAAGGGAAGCCCGGTGACAGACAATTGATTGGCAGACAGCGTGTTGGCGCTCGTGTTCAACTTGATGCTCAAGACGAAATGAACAACGTTACCGATCTTTGTATAACTACCGGCCTGGTGGCTATAGCTGAATGCCGAGCCAGCCGCGGCAAAGGCGGGTGTGAATGTTCCTTCCTCATAGTCATCAAGAGTGTTGGCGTCGGCAGAAGGGTTTTGCGTGGCCGGGAATTTCAGCGGTCCATTGGCCATGTCAACGGTCATGATTGTGCCACCGCCCGAAACAATCACATCGCCATAATCGCCATCGCTAAGGCCACCACCGCCGCCGCCAATCACACTCCAGCTTGCGCCATCAAAGATGATGAGCACATCCTCATCGGCAACCCACAGTCGCCAGCCTTCGCGCGGCGTGAAGAACGCCCACGCCCCTTCCATGCGCAGCGCCACTTCACCCGCATGGCCGGCCCAATCGCCGGTGGGCGATGCGGCGATGAGATAGCGCACGCCATCGGTGGGGCTTGCCAGCGGTGTTGTCAGCAAACGTGAAGCGACCGCGAGATGGACAAGTCCATCCAGCATGGAGAGAGCCTCATTGTGGGTCACATGTTTCTGGGCCTGGGACGCCGCAAGATAGGGCAAGCCCAGCAGTGGAGAGTCAGACATTGAGAAGCCTTTCGAGAGGAGTGCCTGCACCGACGACGGCGCTCAGTTGTGCCACGCGGACGTGCAGAGATGTTTGCGGCGCGCCGAAATCCGTTGTCATGGCGGCATCGGAATAGAAGTGGTTGGGCGCGGAGAGCGTCACACTGCGTTTCACCGTGCTGCCATCGAGAATGTCGAGGCGGTAAGACTCGCTTTCTTCGCCCAGCGGCACTTCCGCCAAGTCCCAGCTATCGCCTGCGACCCGCGTCTGGCGGATCCAGCTCAACTCCACGCCACCTGCCACTTTCTTCATGCGCGGGTGAACGGGAGCAAGCGGGCGCAGCGCCCTCAGCGTGCTGCCGATGCTCTTTTCCAGATAGGATGGATGGGCATGATCGAGAAAAGCCGGGCCAATGCGCCATGTGGAAGGCAGTGATGCTTCCGGCAATGTGGCGATCGCCGGAACCACCGCATCATTGAGCAGCACGAAGTCCTGCCCCGCCACGCGGCTTGCCAGCATTTCTGCCGTGCTTCCTCCTTGAGCGCGCAACAGACCTGCGAGGCGATAGGTGTCGACGGCAATCAGCGTTGCCACTTCAAACTGTATGATCTCGAAGCCCGTGACTTCCGTGCCGATGGCGGCGATGTTGGCGCCACCCAGCAGTTCTTCGCGTGAGACGGAAGCGAGCGCGCCGGATTCAAGCTTCACATCGAGCGTTGCACCGTGATCGAGGCGGTGCGGCAGTCCTTGCGGCAATGCGCTCAAGGTCACGCCCATGGTGGCCGGGGCTGCGACAGTGCGGTTCAGCGTGAAGCTGGCGCTGCCGCTTTTCTGCAGCACCGCCAATGTGCCGGGCCAGGGTTCTGCCTCGGCGGCAAGCCAGGGCGTTGCCGGCTGCTCCGATGCCACAAAGGCCAAGTCCATCAGCAGCGCATGGGGCTGAGCGACCACTTGCATCACTTCGGCTTTGCTGTTGCGCGAGGGCGCGGGCGGCGGGTCATAGACCGCAGGCTCGAACAGAACGGCTTCGAGCTTTCGCGCCTCGCCATCCTGCAATGCCGTGAGACGAAGTCGTTCATCGCCGAGTGTCACAATGTCACCGGGCTCCAGGGCGAGCGCGCTGGGCGGCAGTTGAAATGTTTGACGCGACCGCTGGGTCCATGCTTCTTCCAGTAAAATGTCGGCGCGCATTTGCGCGTGGGTTTGGGTCACGGCGGCAGGAAGGGAGAGAATGATCTCGCGTTCGCTTGCCGTTCCTCCCCGCTGGCGCGAAACCGTAGCGCTGCGGAAATCAATGTCCGGATCCATGTAGGCAACACGCACGGCGCGCGGCAGGTCCGTTTCCTGTAAGCGCGTTGCAGAATGGATCGGCGCGTCCGCCTTCGCATCTACCAGATCTTCGCGTTCGAGTGACAGCGCCGGATATTTCTTGCGCGCGAAGAATTTCAAAACACCTTCGCTCTCCGCCACATCGGTCGCCTCGGCGTTGAGCAGCGCTTCAAGCGCCTCACGGCCCGACATGGGGCGGTCGAGGGCGAAACCGTCAAGCAGGAACGCCGCAGCAGCAGTGTCTATATTGGTCAAGCCATAGCGCGCAGCAATGTCGCCGATGAGGCGCGCTGCATCGACGGCTCCCAGCCTGCCATTGAGCCAATGGCCGCGTGCTACATTGATGGCGTCGGCCCAGACATCACTGCGTGCCGGAAAGACAGGATGGGGCCTTGCATCCCAGCACCAGTGGAAGATGCGCGAAACATCAACCATCTTTTGTCCGTAGACGGAGGACATGGTGTTGGCCGCGCTACCCCAGTACTGTTGTAGGGCCAGCAGGTAGCGGTTCTGTATCAGGTCGTCGCGCTGGCCGCCGGAGAAATGGGGCACGGCGCTTTCAGCCGACTTCGCATCGACAAAGAGATTGGGCTGATTGGTGCCCTTGTCGATCGCCGGGCAGCCCGCTTCGGTGAACCAGAAGGGCTTTGACTGCGGCACCCATTGGGTCGG
>JAIBJH010000035.1 GCA_020029455.1 Hyphomicrobiales bacterium | reverse complement strand
CTAGCACAAGCCAGCCCAGAGCGACGGCGGCGGGCACTTGCGTCTGCAGCAGCAGGTTGGCAGTGGTGGACTCAAGGCCCTTCACGCCTTGGAAAACCAATGCGCCCTGCAGCGTCACGCCAAAACTGGTGATCAGCAGGGCGTGATACCAGGGCGTCTGGAAGGGCCTCCTCACGGTGGTGAACGTGGCAACGGCGATGAAGATATAGGCGCAGAGCACCAGCATCAGCGGCGGGAAATGCGCCACCGCCGGCTTTGCCAGCGTGAAGCCCATGCCGAAGCAGAAGGGCGCCGCAATGGCGAGAAACAGGGTCTTTGCGTCTGTCATGGGCGCTCAGACTTGCGTGTAGCGGCACATCCACGCAAGATCATTTGCCTCAACACATGCGCGCCGTCTATTACGATGAATTCCTGAAGCCGCCCCGGATCGAGAAAGTGGCGGACCCGACGCCATCGCCCACGGGCGTTGTGGTGAAGGTCGAAGCCACGGGGCTTTGCCGCTCGGACTGGCATGGCTGGATGGGGCATGACGCCGACATCAAGCTGCCCCACGTGCCGGGCCATGAACTGGCGGGTACCATCATGGCGGTGGGGCGCGAGGTGAAGAACTGGAAGGGCGGTGAGCGCATCACTGTGCCATTCGTCTCAGGCTGCGGCCATTGCCCGGAATGCGCGACGGGCCATCACCATATCTGCGACAACCAGGTACAGCCGGGCTTCACCTGCTGGGGCTCCTTCGCGGAATATGTTGCGCTGGAATATGCCGACCTCAATGTGGTGCGGCTGCCGGATTCAATGGAGTTTGCCACAGCGGCGGGGCTGGGCTGCCGCTTCGTGACTTCCTTCAGCGCGGTGATCGACAAGGGCCGCTGCATGCCCGGCGAATGGGTGGCGGTGCATGGCTGCGGTGGTGTGGGCTTGTCCGCCATCATGATTGCCTCGGCGATCGGTGCCAATGTGGTGGCGATCGACCTCACCGATGAGAAGCTGGCCTTCGCCAAGACGATGGGCGCGGCGGCGCTGGTCAATGGATCGAAGGTGAAAGTGGTCGATGCCATCCGCGAGATCACCGGCGGCGGGGCGCATCTTTCCATCGATGCGCTGGGGCATTCGGCGACGGCGATGAATTCGGTGCGCTGCCTTCGGAAGCGCGGGCGGCATGTGCAGGTGGGACTGATGCTGGCCGAGCATGCGCGCGCGCCCATGCCGATGGACAAGGTCATTGCCCATGAAATCGAGATCAAGGGCAGCCATGGCATGCAGGCGCATCGTTATCCTGCCATGTTCCGCATGATCGAGCGCGGGCTGCTCAGCCCGCAGAAACTGGTGGGCCGTCACATCCCGCTGGATGAAGCGCCAGCCGCACTGATGGCCATGGACAGGTTTGAAGGCACGGGGATCACGATCATCAAGCCGTAGATGAGCTGCGAGCTTATCCCAATCGTCACCCCCGCGAAGGCGGGGGTCCAACTTCCAGCTCTCGCGCCAAAAACAAAGTTGGATTCCCGCCTTCGCGGGAATGACGAACTTTGTAAGAGACGCGCTCTAGATTCTGAAATCGAAACTGGCGCGGGCGAGTGTTGTGCTTTCATCAACGACAAGCTGCTGGCAGTTGGGCAGGCCTTCGGCGATGTCATCAGTATCGAAGGTCAATGTATCGCCAGGCCGCGCCGGAACAATGAGCTGGGTTGTGAGTTCGGGCTTTCCCGGCGCCCTGATCTTGAAGTGGAAGTGCCGGGCGCGGCCCGTATATTCGCCGGGATAAATGGTGGTGAAGCGGTATTCGCCGGCGGCGTTGGTTTTTACAAAGCCGCGCAGGGCCAGTTCCTCCGGCTTGTAGCCCGTGGCAGGGCCATTGCCATTGGGATGGTAGCTGCCGGAAGAATCGGCATGCCAGATTTCCACTTCGGCGTTTGGAATTGCAGTCGTGCCCGACGCGCCATCATAGACATGGCCCGAGACTTCCACGGTAACGCCGGCAAGGCCTTTCACATTTAGATTGCCATCCGGCAGTTCGCCCATGCCGGAGACCCAGTAAGGCCCCTCCACCGCTTCGACAGTCAAGCTGCAGGACTGCTTCTCCGCAGCGGTGAGTGTGCGGCGGGGCGGCCCGCCGAATGGCCTCAACACCGCAGCCGCAGCGGCCAAAGCCACCGCAACCGCAGCGGATGACAAGATCAGTGTGCGCCGGGAAAGAGTCATGATGTCTCCTGTTTCCGGTCAGACGGATTGGCAACCATGTTCCGTCGCTATCTTCTATTAAAGTTGTGTCACAGTTTGGGCATGCGCTATGCAAAGCAAATGGCCTACGCGCGCCCCATCATCCCCCTGCCACTGATCGGCTGGAAGGAGCATGTCTCTTTTCCGCGCCTCAGACTGGGGCCGATCGTTGCGAAGATTGACACTGGCGCGCGGACCGCGGCGCTTCATGCCGACAGCTTCGAGGTGACTGGCCGCCGGGTGCGCTTCACGATCGGCCACAAGCGTTTTGCGGCGCCGCTGGCGGGCCATAAGCGCGTTAAAAGTTCCAATGGAATCAGTGAGTTACGCCCTGTCATCCGGGCTACGATGCAGCTTGGCAACCGCCAATTCAAGGCCGAGATTACGCTCACCCAGCGCGCCGATATGGGGGTGCAGCTGCTCCTTGGCCGCACCACAATCTCCGGCAAATATCTGGTCCATCCCTCGCGCAGCTTCCTGCTTTCCAGACCGAAATGAAAATCGCCCTCCTCACCCGCAATCCCAAACTCTATTCGCATCAGCGCCTGATGGAGGCCGCCAAGGCGCGCGGCCATGAGATCACGCCTATCGACTATCTGCGCTGCTACATGAACATCACCTCGCGCAAGCCCGAGCTGCGCTACATGGGCGAGAAACTTTCCGGGTTTGATGCGGTAATCCCGCGCATTGCTGCTTCGCATACGTTCTACGGCCTTGCGGTGCTGCGCCAGTTCGAGGTGATGGGCGTCTATCCGCTCAACGAATCCGTCGCTATCGGTCGGAGCCGTGACAAGCTGCGCAGCCTGCAGCTTCTGGCGCGCGATGGCGTGGGGCTTCCCATCACGGCCTTCGCCAATAGCTACGACAAGTCGGACGACATTCTGCAGATGGTGGGCGGCGCGCCCGTTGTCATCAAGCTTCTGGAAGGCACGCAGGGCATCGGCGTGGTGCTGGGCGAGACTTACAAATCGGCGAAGTCGGTGCTCGAGGCCTTCGATGGCGCGGATGTGAACGTGCTGGTGCAGGAGTTCATCAAGGAATCTGAAGGCCATGACATCCGCGCCTTCGTGGTGGGGCGCAGAATCGTCGCTGCCATGGAGCGGCAGGGACCCGCTGGAGACTTCCGCTCCAATTTGCATCGTGGCGGCAAGGCGACGGCGATTGCACTTTCGCCACTGGAAAAGACGACGGCACTCAAGGCGGTGAAGAGCATGGGCCTCAATGTGGCGGGCGTTGACATGTTGCGCTCGAAGCATGGCCCCGTGGTGATGGAGGTCAATTCGTCGCCGGGGCTGGAAGGCATCGAAGGCGCGAGCAACAAGGATGTGGCGACGGCGATTGTCAGTTTCCTTGAAAAGAATGCGCGGCCCGGCCGCACCCGTACGCGCGGTGAAGGCTAGCGCATGCAGCCGTTTGAAATCGGCGAGAGCATGGTGCCGCCTGGCGACCGGGCCACCATCAATCTGGAAGTCTCGACTCTGGCCAATGCCACGCGGATGAACTTGCCTGTCCATGTGGTGCATGGGCAAGAGAAGGGCCCGGTGTTCTTTCTTTCCGGCGTCGTTCATGGCGATGAGATCCAGGGGCTGGAGATTGTGCGGCGTGTGCTCGCGCATGAGTCATTGAATGCGCTGGCGGGAACTTTGCTTGCCGTTCCAATCGTCAATGCTTTCGGCTTTCTCAATCACTCGCGCTACATGCCGGACAGGCGCGACCTCAATCGCTCCTTCCCGGGCTCGGACCAGGGTTCGCTTGCGAGCCTTTTGGCCGATCTCTTCTTCCGCGAGGTGGTTTGCCGCGCGCAATATGGCATTGACCTTCATACGGCAGCGCTCCACCGCAGCAACCTGCCCCAGGTGCGCCTTGCGCCAGGTGATGATGAGCTGATGCGGCTCGCCGAAGCCTTTGCCGCGCCGGTGATCCTCACTTCGAAACTGCGCGAAGGCTCACTTCGTCAGTGTGCGGAGGAAAAAGGCATCAAGGTGCTGCTCTATGAGGCGGGTGAGGCGCTGCGCTTTGACGAGGCAGCGATTGCGGCGGGTGTTGAGGGGATACTGCGCGTCATGAAGGCGGTGGGCATGCTTGCCGATGCGCCGCCCGTTTCGCCCCATCACAAACCGGTGCAAAGCAATTCCAGCACCTGGGTACGCGCGCCGGAAGGCGGCATTCTTCATTCGGTGCGGCAGGTGGGCGATAAGGTGGGCTTGAGGCAACCCATCGGCATCATCACTGATCCGATGGGCACGGTGACAGTGCCTGTGTTTGCGGAAGATGACGGCATCATCATCGGCCGCACCAACCTGCCCATCGTCAATCGTGGCGATGCGCTGTTCCATCTGGCGCGCATCCGGCACAAGGCCAAGGGGCCCGTTCTGCCGACGCCGGACGAGGATGAGATTATTTGAATAGCTATATCATCTGTGGCACCCCAAGGACGGGAAGCACATTGCTTTGCGACCTTCTGGAATCAACAAAGGTTGCCGGATGCCCTGACTCGTTCTTCATGAGCAATGTTGCTCCTGTTTGGGTCAAGGCGTGGGGTCTTCCCACGCGTGAAGGTCTCAATGAAGCCGGGTATAGTGCGGCTTACCTCAAGGCCGCCATCAGGGCCGGAAGGGGCGGCACAGAGATTTTCGGCCTTCGGCTCATGAGGGAAAATCTTGATGGCCTCTTGGCGCTCATCGGCAACGTCTATCCGGGCATGCCATCGGACAAGGCGCGGCTGGAAGCTGCTTTCGGCACAATCGTCTATATTCATCTGGCGCGCGAAGACAAACTCGCCCAGGCTGTGTCCTTGATCAAGGCGGAGCAAACGGGCCTCTGGCATGTTGCGCCGGATGGAACAGAAGTAGAGCGCCTCGCACCTCATAGCGAGCCGCAATATGACTTCGCCAGGATTGCAAGAATGGTCGAAGAGCTGGAGCAGTTCGATGCTGCTTGGCTCACTTGGTTCGATGAGCAGGGCATTGAACCATTGCGCATCACATATGAGACTATTTCGGCAAATCCAGTGCAGGTTCTGATGCGCGTATGCAATGCCCTAGGTGTCGCCGCACCCGCTCCTGAAACGATGGAGCCCGGCGTTGCCAAATTGGCAGACGCTGTGAGTGTTGAATGGATGCGCCAGTATCAGCGAGACCTTAGTTCTCAGTCACGCTAACGCGGGATGAGGAGAGATTGTTTAGCCTCCCCTTTCCTCCATGGGCGCACTTGATGCGCCCACCCAGACTTGGATGGAATGGTGGATGGTAAAAACGCATCATTCCATCCGTGCGTAGCGAGAGATGGGACCCAGCTTGCGTCAGCTATTGAACGATATTCGATCGTCGCATACGGGTCACACCAATCCCGATTGAATGCTACAACCCATCAGATCCCCAAGCTGGATTCCATCTCGCGCGATGCGTTCCGCATCGCTTGGATGGAATGATGGGTGGGGGTGAAATTCCGTTGCTCAAAATACGCCGATGGAGAGAATCATAAGTTTACGGACATGGACCGTCGTTGATCAGATACAAGCGGAACTCGTGGTTCTCTCCGTTCGCTTCCACCGACTTGCCGCCTTCATCATCGCCGAAATTCATGTAGCCCAGATTGGTGATGCGGATCGCCTGCCTGCCCCGGTCCATGCCCCTATCGGTGATGGTGAAGGTGCCGCCATCGGCTTCAATGCCGCAGGAGAGTTCATCGCCGAGCGGCTCGCATTCAACGAGATTGCCGTCATAGCGCCTGGTGTTGCGCAGCACGGCATCAAGCCTGTCGAGATATTCAAAGGGCCCGTCGTATCCCTGGCCCACGCCGATCTGCAGCCTGATTTTGGTGACGAGCTGGTGTCTGTGCTGGCGCAGATATTTCACGTCGTAGACGCGTTCATAGCAGCCCTTGAAGGCGGCTTCCGCAGCACCCCCGCTCAAGGCACATGCCAAGGCCATTGTCGCGATTGCCGTTCTCATCGCTTCGCCCTTTGATCGGAGGCAGCTTCCCACCGCTTTGGCGCACGCACAAGCCCCTGCTGTGGCAGGCGATTTTGCCACTATTTCGCAGCGCAAAAAGCGGCTTGGAGCCTGCCAAATTTTTCCTTGAACAGACGGCCCGACCTACCCACGTAAAAGTCGCAGACGCGCAGCACCGGAACAGTCTTCGGGCTGCCTTGTGGCGTTGTGCGATTGCTTCAACATGGACGGAAATTGTTTGGAACCGAAACCTGGTTCCTGCCTTTATCATGAAAGGAGAACATCATGATCAAGCACTTTACTGTTGCCACTGCTGCTGTAATCCTTGCATCGGCATCTGGTGCTTTGCTGGCGCAAAACGCGCCACCTCCAAGCCCCGATCCGCTGCCGCAGCCGCCGCTGGTTGATGCGGCCAGCAAGGAAGATCCCCCGAAGCCCATCGAGGGCCAGATCATCATGCAGGACAAGAACACCTATCTTGCCAGCGCGCTCATCGGCTCTTGGGTTCATTCGCCCGATAACCAAACCGTCGGCGATGTGAACGACGTCATCATCAATCCGAGCGGTGATGTTGTCGGCGTTGTCGTTGGCGTAGGCGGCTTTTTGGGCATGGGCGAAAAGGACGTTGCCGTTGCCCTCAACCGCTTGACCATCTCCCAGGGCGAGAATTTTGATTCAGCAAATGTCATGCTGAATGTTTCGCTGGCCGAGCTGGAAGCGGCGCCGGCATTCAAGACGGCATTTGCCCAGAAGCTGGAGGATGAAGCGGATCAAAGGGCCATCAAGGATTCACTTTCGATGAATCAGGTGCCGCAAACCGTTAATCCTGCGCCAGCCACACAGTAATGTCGTGAGCCGGCAAACGTAACAAGTGGCGCCCTCTCCCACCGGGGAGGGCGCGCTTCTATCATTCGTCCACAGTTTCTACCGTAGCTGCTTCCGCACAAGCCCGACTTGGCCTAGGCTTGCCTGTGGAGGCGGCACCATGAAGCTTTTCGGCCTGTCACTTTCACTGGCTGTCATTGTTTCCGCCATCACGGTGGCCAGGGCCGATGACCCGCTTTCCTTGGCAAATCTGCAGGATTTGGAGCGCACTGTGGCCGCCCATGCCCGGTCCTTCGCTCGCTGCAGCGAATTCCCCTGTCCCGATGTCGATTGCGCCGGCTTCCAGGCCGCCCGCGATGCCCTTACCGGCGCCTCGGCGCTGATCGGCACGCCGCAAAGAACCGAGATCGAAACGACATGGGGAGACTTTGAGCGGCGGCAGCGTTCACTCGGCTACTGGATGGAGCAAGAATGGAATGCGGGCCGCCGCCACTATGACGACCTGCTGGGGCAGGCCAATACCAATATGACGAAGGCGGCGCGCACCGAGTGGTGGGCCGAATGGCAGCGCGCTTCCATCAACGCTTCGAAGCTGGCGCAACTCTATCTCGAACTCAGAAACCTGGGAACCTTCTTCCGCGAGCAGGCAAGCGGCCCCACGTCACCTTCGCTCCTGCCCGACATCCTTGCGGTCAATGAAATCCTTGGCGCTGGCAGCAATTTGCTGGAGGGTGCTACCTTGATGGATCAGGCGCTCAAGGAACAGAAACTCCTCAGCGGCGATGCCGGCATTCCCAAGAGCGTGGACGCCCCCAACTCCCTCGCCAATGCGGTGCAAACAGCCTTCGCGGGCGTCGGCAACCTCGCCGAGGCGCGCAGCACAGCGGCCTTGGCGCAAGCGCAGAAGAAACAGCTTTTGGAGCTTGCCATCAAGCCGCTCGATCTCAGCAAAGTGTCGTCCAACACGGCCCGGCACAATCGCACGCTGGAGCGCGATGCCTTGCGCCTTGCCTATGAGGGCAATGTGCGCAAGGCCTGGGAAGTCGCCCGGAAGGCGAAAGTCGCGGGGGCAACGGCAGCTCTGAAAATCGCGACCTTGTATGCCGAACGGCAGCAGGCGGAATTGCGCGAGCGCATCGCAGAGATGAAAACCAATCTATCGGCCGAGGAGAAAGCGATGGCCGATCAGGTCGAAGGCATGGTGGACGCGGATCAGCGGCGTCTCGCCTTGCTTGCGCTCAAGGCGCGGATTGATCAGGCGCTATCGAGCCTGTCAGACTGCGAGAAGTCCTGCACGGCCCCGCCGCCGCCTGCTTCGCCTGAGGTTCCGGTCAAAAGCTTCATGATTCCGGGCACGGATGCAAACGGAAACCCAGCGCCGCGCGAAAGCTATGGGGCGGCTCTCGCCTGGTTCCGTGGCGCTGTTGGCAGTGCTGCCGATGCCGTGCGGCAATCAGGGCCTTTCCGCATTGAAGACTCGCATATGTCGCTCATTCCGCAGCCGCAGCGCGTGGCGTTCAAGGCGCCGATCGTCATCAGGGCCGAAGGCTCGATTTGTCTTATGAAACGCGGGGAAATATTTCGTGATGGCGAGAGGCGCAATACCTCCCTGGACAATCCGCTCGTCACCTTCGATGGAAAGGACAAACCCGGCGACTACACTTACGAATATGCGCTCCGCGACGTTTTCGATGAGGGAGACGGCAGATACAAGACATCAACCGTCGTCACCGTCGCCAAGGACAGCCTGATCGGATACTGGAAAAGAACTTCTCCGGCCATGATCATCAATGGCCGGCAAGAGGTGGTGGAATGGAGCAAGGCGCCCCTGGGTATCGCGATTGCGGAAGCAGACAGCGGCAAGGCCGTCTTGGCCTATCTGCCGATCCCCAACGCCACGCTTGCCACAGCCTTCACGTCAAAATATTCGCCCACCTGCAATCTGGCGGAAAGCTCCCTCTCCTGCCGTTTCGAAAATGACGTTGATTGCGCTGGCCAGTGGTATGCGCTGGAAGTGAAGACAGAGACGGAAACGAGTGTACGGTTCAAGGTCAAGGGCGGAGAAGTAAGTCACCAGACGGACCAGGGTTGCCAGCGCTTTGCCCATCCCTTCACGCCGTTTGATTTCACGCTGGAACGCGAAGCACCCGATGGGGAACTTGAAAAGGCCGACCCCTGCCCCGAGGGCTACAGGTGCCATTGACGGGCTAGCGGCCCACAAGGGTTGCTGGATGAGGCCCGGCGCGTTATGGCCCTGCTCATGCCACGCCCCACCAATTTCCATGTCCTTACCAAACTGACGCCCGGCCAGCGCCGGGCCCTGCTCACCCGCACGGAAACCAATCTTTCGGGTTACATCGAAAAGGTGAAGCCGATCATCGAAGTTGTTCGCCGTGAAGGCGATCAGGCGCTGGCGCGATTTGCGCAGCAGTTCGACAAGTCGCCGGTGAAAGCCGATGCCATTGCCGCGACAGCGGATGACTTTGCCCGAGCGGAGAAGACGCTTGCGCCAAAGATGCGCGAGGCCATGGAATTTGCGGCGGAGAGCATCAACCTCTTTCATGCGGCGCAGATGCCCGAGAAGGAATGGATGAAGGAGTTGCGCCCCGGTGTCTTTGCCGGAGACCGCGTCACGCCCATCACTTCCGTTGCCTGTTATGTGCCGCGCGGCAAGGGTGCCTTTCCCTCCTCCGTGCTGATGATGGCGATCCCGGCCAAAATAGCGGGCGTAGAGAATATTTCGATCATCACGCCACCGGGGTCAGATGGCGGCATTGATGATGCAACGCTCGTGGCGACGAAGCTGGCGGGCGTCTCGAAAGTTTACAAAGCCGGCGGTGCGCAGGGCATTGCCGCTGCGGCCTATGGCACCAAGACCATTTCACCCGTGGCGAAGATTGTCGGCCCGGGCAGCCCTTACGTTGCGGCGGCGAAGCGGCTGGTGGCAGACATCGTGGATGTGGGAACGCCCGCAGGTCCATCGGAAGTCATCGTGCTTGCCGATGGCACGACATCGGGGAAACTGGCGGCGCTCGATCTTCTCATTGAGTCTGAGCACGGGCCGGACTCATCCGGTTATCTCATCACCTGGGATGAGAAGATTGCGCGCGAGGCGCTGGCGGCCTTCGATGAATTTTACAAGCACATGTCGGCGCAGCGGGTGGAGTATGCTTCCACTGTTTTGTCAGGGCCGCTGGGCGGCATTGTGCTGGCAGGCAGCGAAGATGAGGCCATTGCCTTCATCAATGACTATGCGCCGGAGCACTTGCAGATCCTTTCCAAAACGCCGGAACGCTATGCCGCGAAAGTGAAGAACGCGGGCGAAATCCTGCTGGGTGAATATGCACCCTCGACGCTGGCCAATTTCGTCATCGGCCCCTCCCACGTACTACCCACGGGCGGCTGGGCGCGGACGGGCTCTGCCCTCTCGGTCCATGACTTTTTGAAGCGCACTTCGCTGGTCAAGGTCACGCCCGCCGGCTACGAAACCCTGGCACCCCACGCCAAGGCCTTTGCGGAGTACGAAGGCTTCGATGCCCATGCCAATGCGGTGTCGGGCTTGCGCAAACCCCTTCTTGGCAAGTGAGAGTCGTGGATATCGAAATCGCCAGCGTGAATATTGGCAAGCCGGAGCCTATTTCCGCGAAAGCGGGGATCACGGGAATTTTCAAAAATCCCCAGCGCGGGCCTGTTGCTGTTTCAAAACTGGGCTTGGCGGGCGATGCAATTGGCGACACGCAGAATCATGGCGGACCCGATCAGGCCGTCTATGTTTACTGCCAGAGCGATTATGACTGGTGGCATAACCAAGAAGGGCTCGCCACTCATCCGGGCCTGTTCGGGGAAAACCTGACTGTTTCCGGCATGACGACAGCGGATGCCCATGTCGGCGCGCGCCTGATTTCCGATCATCTTGTGCTGGAAGTGACAGCACACCGCACGCCTTGTGTGACTTTTGCCGTCCGGATGCGGGACAGCACATTTCCAAAGCGATTTTGGCAATCCGGGCGCACCGGATTTTACTGCCGCGCAATCAAAGAGGGACACATTGAGGCCGGCGAACGGATGAAATTTGAACCCTTTGACGGCGAGATCGTTTCCATCGCCGACCTTATCGCCCACTACCCCTATGACAGGCTGGACCCCGAAACCCGCAAGCGCTTTCTGGCAACGCCTTTGCATTTCAAGATGCGGAAACATTTGCTGCGGCGCAGGCAAGCTTGAAGCCCGGATTGGGAAGTTCGGTGTCTGCAACGGTCACTGTGTCGCTCCCAGTTTGAAAGCATCAACAGCACGAAGCTTGTGCCTGTGGCGGCGCATTTTCTCGCGGTTGCCGCAGCCGTCCATGGAACACCACCGCCGCGGCTTTGAACGGCTGATGTCAAGAAAGTAGCCACCACATTGGTCTGCTTCGCAGCGCCGGATGGTGCCATTTGGCGGGAAGGCCAACAGCCCGGCAATGGCGAATGCGCTGTTGGCGAGTGGAGACCTGATCTTGTCTTGTGCCGCCAGAATTGCGCCACCGTCTCCGCTGGGCAGGAACATTGCGGCTGTCAGTGCCTTTTGAGTGGACAGCGACAGGGCTTGCAACGCGCCGGCGGCGTCTTTGTGCCGGCCCACAAAGCAGGAAAGCCAATGCTTGAAGTCGGTGCGCAGTACGATCCATTCGGCATGCACCGATTGCGCTTCCTTGGGCTTTCGAAGTGCTTCCTTTTCCAACGGTCCAAGCTGGCTCTGCTGCACGATGCCCGCGGGAACTGCCCACCTCACCAGCGACGCATAATCCGGAATGAAATCCACTTCCCGGCCATCGCGCCAATGGATTGTGTTGGCCAGGTCGAGCGCCCGGTCGCCGCCCAGCATCCTGATGCGTCCCAGTTCCGAGCGAAAGAATCTGACGGCTTGCGGGTCCTTCATGGCCATGCCAATGTAACCTCTTAAAAGGTTACAAACAACAAGATGATCAAGTGTATCGCGTTCACGCTGGCTGCAGCAGCAATACTCATTTGTAGTGGGTTTGCGGTCCAGGCTGCGGAATTCAGTCCGGCGTACCGTTGCACAACAATAGTCACCGGCGAACGCGAGGAGACGCTGATACCCGGCATCTGGAGCTGCTTCTCGGAAGTCCTGGTCAAGGCGACCGGAAATCCGGACATTCTTGTCCAACCCAAGTCTGCCGACGCGATCGCCAAGGCCAAGTCAGTCACCTGGTCCTACACCTATCACGACAGGCTGTTTGGAAAACCGATCCACGACGAACAGGGCACGCGCGACAGACCGTTTGACCTCACTGTGCAATTCGACAAAAAGATGACCGACCAGATCATCGCGGCATTGGGAGCGCGGCCGTGGCCAGAGCCGCGTCCAACACTCGCGATCTTTCTGGGCGTCAACAACACGAGCAAGACCTATGTTCTGGCGGAGGGACAGGTGCTGGGTGACATTCAGCGCAGTTCGTTTGCTGACGCTTCGGTCAAGTATGGGCTGCCGATCGTGTTTCCGGATGCGGCCTCGCTTCCTTCAAATTCCCTGGCTTACGAAACAATCTGGAAACTGCCTCGCGAAGAACTCATGTCAATGGCCGGGAATGTAGGTGCCAGCAACATGCTGCACGGCACGCTGGACTGGAGTGCCAAGGACCTCGGCTGGATTGGCACATGGCAAATGCACAAGGATGGGAAGACCATCCGATGGCAGGTCCGTGGCGTCAACTTCGATGCGGCATTCCGCAACGCCCTTGAAGGCGCCGCTCAAATCCTATCAGGCAGTGGCGTGCCGCGGGGCTGACACTTCATGCCATGACCCTGGCCCGGCATGCGGCAGCTTGCCAAGTCCGGCCCGTTGCATCATTGTCGCGGCGCGGGGAGAGACTGCTTGACCTGTTCCCCACATGGAGGTCGTGCATGCTGCTTCCACCCCGGGCGATTATTACCCCTATTAAATTGATCCTCTTTGCCGTCCTCGCCATTTGCCTTGGTGCTGCGCCGGGCGCTGCATGGGACGTGCCGTTCCAATTGGCTCAACTCAACATCGAGATCGGCGGCGCTAAACTCGGCAAAAAGAAATGCAAAAAGAACGATTTGGAATGCCTGGAACAGCACAATCAAAAGAAGGAGCACTCGGACAAAAAGGACAAGCAGAAGTTTCTGGATACCGGCATTGGCATCGTGATTGATGGTTCCAAGGCTTCCTCCAAGAAAAAGAAGAAGAAGGAGGGTGGCGCCACCATCGCAGTAAAAAAGAAAGACAAGAAAAAACCTGTCCAGCCCGCCAAAAATCCCGGCGATGACCCGAAAGACAAGCCGGTTTTTGTACCACCTGAATTTCCTGCATTAGCAATGCGGGATTGCGAGGATTGCTACGAGTTGTGGGAAAGCATCCTTTGGTATGAGTTCATCATCTCTGTCGACGCGCGAAAGCTGTTTGACAGGAGGCAGGACGTTGAAGATCGCAGGGCTGAAATGGAGGAGCTGCGCTCCAAACTGCCGAAAGCAGGTTCAATCGACAAGGTCTATTACACCCAGGAGATTGCCCGCCACGCTGAATATATTGAGGCCATTGACAAGCTGAACGATGAGCTTGAGCAGCTCGTCGAAAGGGAATGGATCATCCTGCGGGAGCGGATGGATCAGTATGTTGAATGCGCCGACCGCTATTGCCCTATCTTAGTGAAAACCGAACAGGTTGAGCTGACCCCGGCAAGCACGGCACCACCGCCGGAGGAGCCAGCTGCCGCACCACCGGCTGAGCCGGCGGCGAGCGGTACTGAGTATAAAATTGGTACCGGAATAAAGCTGGATCTCGGGTTGGGCGGAAAGACCAGCGGTTATGGTTCAACATATGGACCTCCCCTGCCGCATTCGCGGCCGCCGGATGATCCAAATTTGAAAATCTGCGGGCCGGACATCACGCAGGCTGTCATCAACACGCTGAAGAAGATCCGGAAAGATTTCAACGACAACGCTGAAAAGCAGGCCGCTGCCTGCAGGTCATTGATTGATCCGCGGACGGGCGGCAGCGCCTGGGACATCCAGGGCCTCAATCCCGCCGTTGCCGTTCCGCCGCCCTATGGCGATCAAAAGCCTTACTCCTATGAAAAGGAATATGATGCCTGGGTGCAACGCGATGAGAAAGGCGACATCAAGAGTTGGAAGCAACCCTGGTTCACAGGCGAAAGCGCCATGTGTGCCATTCCGCGAAATGATCCCGTGTGTGCGCCGACGGTTGAGTTTTTCGGGATTTGCGAACATGCACAAGTGGTGAACTATGTGCAGTGGCGATTCATGCTGGGTCTTTGCGGCGGGGCCTATCCCTATGTGGGACCGCTGCTGCACAAGGCCTGGAATACGATCCAGTACGGCGGAAACGCGCCGAAACAGGCCCAGGGCAACATGTCGGAAGTTGCCAAGAAAGTTCTGGACAAGCTGAACGAAGATGAAAACGCGACTGATTTCTCTGACATCAAGGACGCTCTGGTGGCGCTTGACTCCGGCCTGAGCAAGGAAATCCGGCAATGCGAACTCAAGTGCCCCATCAAGATCGACCGCGAATTTGGCTACATCTGGACCGGCCTGACGCGCGAGAGGCCGGTTGATACGGTAAGGCTCGACCGGGACCTCAACGCCATGGCGGATGAGGGAATAGACAAACTAAAAGCGAAAGCTGAGGCGGCGGGATATACGGCAGATGCGCTGAGGCCGAGTTCGGTCCTTGACAAAATCCTGAAAACTCTGGGCCTGAACTGACGCGCGCTCCCCGGTTGAGATAATTTGCAAGAATTCCTGATGTCGGGATTGAATTGTGCTGTGGCGGTATTTCCCCTGTGCTAGGGGCGGCCTGCCGCTAGAAGCACGGTTTGCCCACAAGACCAGAGGAACGCCCGCACCATGTCCGCAAATGCCGTCAAGTCCGACATTGAGATTGCCCGCGAGGCCAAGATGAAGCCCATCATGGAGGTGGGCAAAAAGCTGGGCATTCCGCACGAAGACCTGATCCCCTACGGCCACACCAAGGCCAAGGTGCATCTGGACTACATCGACAAGCTTGCACCTAAGAAGGACGGCAAGCTGATCCTGGTGACGGCCATCAACCCCACGCCCGCCGGTGAAGGCAAGACCACGACGACGGTGGGCCTCGGCGATGGCCTCAATGCCATCGGCAAGCGCGCCATGGTGGCGCTGCGCGAGCCATCGCTCGGCCCCTGCTTCGGCATGAAGGGCGGCGCTGCGGGCGGCGGCTATGCCCAGATCGTGCCGATGGAAGACATCAACCTGCATTTCACCGGCGACTTCCACGCCATCACCTCCGCCCACAACCTGCTCTCGGCGATGATCGACAACCACATCTATTGGGGCAATGAGCTTGGGCTCGACACGCGCCGCGTGGCCTGGCGCCGCGTCATGGACATGAATGACCGGGCGCTGCGCGACATCGTGTGTTCGCTGGGCGGCGTTGCCAATGGTTATCCGCGCGAGGCGGGCTTTGAC
>JAIBJH010000213.1 GCA_020029455.1 Hyphomicrobiales bacterium | reverse complement strand
GATGAGAAGCTTGCTACGATTTGTTAAGGTAGCAGCGATCCGTGCGGCGGGAACCTTGTATCCCTCTGCAACGGTGGACGGCAGGATCACCGGCGTTCCGCCGGCAAAACGGACGCTCGCCTCATAGGAGAGCCAGAATGGGGCAGGGATGACTACTTCATCGCCGGGCCCGATGATCGAGAGGATGGCGTTGTTGATGGCCTGCTTCACGCCATTGGCAAGAACGATGTTGCTTGCTTGGTAGCCGAGGCCGTTTTCTGCCTGCAGTTTTCGGGCGATGGCCTCCCGCAATTCGGGAATTCCGGCAACCGGCGCATAGTGGGTGTAGCATGCGTCCAAGGCACGGATTGCAGCATCCCTGATATTCTTTGGTGTATCGAAGTCAGGCTCGCCTAGGGTAAGAGCGACTACATCACGCCCTTTGGCGCGCAACTCCCGCGTACGCTGGGACATGCGGATGATAGCGCCTTCATCGGCGCCTGCACCGCGTGAGGAGAGCATTGCAGTGGCATCAAAATGCGTCGTCATGGCGTGGGCGTTCTGCCAGCTTCTGCTTGCTGCGTCGAGGGCACACAGGCTATGTGCGCAGCATGATGCGATACTTTCTTGTACCAATTGTTTTAACCTTGGTCCTGTCAGGCTGCAGCAGTGACAAGAACGGCATTCGTGTGACAAACGATTCTGCCGGGGCCGTGTCTGCCGGCACTAGCCGGCGTGAGCCCGTCTTCTATAACGGCAAGACCTATCAGCTGGATTTTGCGCCTCTAGACGGCGGGCGATTTGCGATGACGGTCAACGGCATGGGCAAGGGCCAGCAGAAGGATGCGGTAGCGGTGGCGACATCGAGCCTACGTTACTTCAAATGCCCCGACGGGCAGAATGGCGTGCTGACGGACAACCCCCAATATGTCGACAATCAATGGCGGATGACTGCCCGCTGTAGCTGAGGCGGTTAACCGGTATGCGCGGCGGGTACTTGCGGAACCAATTGATTGATGGTTTGTTTTAAGACGTTAGGGTGACGCCACCACTTGGGAAAACGGCACGGCGCCTCCCGGAGGTGCGTGACATGTTGTTCGACAAGGTTCTTTCCGAACTTGTTGTTTCAGGTGATCTCACCGTGACGGACTGGTTGGGCATGACCCGCCGGTACGGCGATGGGACGGGCAATCCCGTCCACATCCGCTTTGCGTCAGGCGCGGCGGCTCGCGCCATCGCCATGTACCCAGATCTGAAATTGGGCGAGGCTTATGTGGACGGCACGCTGCGGCTGGAGCAGGGCACCATCTATGACTTGCTGGCGCTTGCCACCCAAAACATGTGGCGGAGCAAATCAATTACGCTGCACGGCATGACAGCCGGAATCCGCAAAATGCTGCGCCGCGTTCACCAACACAATCCGGTGGGCAAGGCCAGGCAGAATGTTGCGCACCACTATGATCTGTCCGGCAAGCTTTATGATCTCTTCCTGGACGTGGACCGGCAGTACTCCTGCGCCTATTTCGAGACGCCCAAGGCAACGCTTGAAGAAGCGCAACTCGCGAAGAAGCGGCACCTCGCCGCGAAACTGCAAATCAAGCCGGGCATGAAGGTGCTGGACATTGGTTCCGGCTGGGGCGGCCTGGGACTGTATCTGGCAGAAGTGAGTGGCGCCGAGGTGACAGGTGTTACGTTATCGGAAGAGCAGCACAAACTTTCAAATGAGCGGGCACAACAGCGCGGCCTTTCTGATCGCGTGCGCTTTCTCCTGCAAGACTACCGGCAACTCGACCAGCCGTTCGACCGCATTGTTTCGGTCGGCATGTTTGAGCATGTGGGAATCGGCCACTATCCTGAATTCTTCTCCAAGTGCCACCAGTTGTTGAAAGCTGATGGCGCAATGGTGCTGCATTCCATCAACCGCTCTGACGGGCCCGGGGCTACGAGCGCCTGGATCCACAAATACATCTTTCCGGGTGGTTACATTCCGGCTCTCTCCGAAGTGCTGCCGCATCTTGAGCGCAACGGGCTTTACGTCACGGATGTCGAAATCCTGCGGCTTCACTACGCGGAAACGCTTCGCCACTGGGCCAAGCGCTTTGCCGGTAACCGCGAGAAAGCCAAGGCCATTTATGACGAGCGGTTCTGCCGGATGTGGGAGTTCTACCTCGCCGCCTCGGAATGTGCTTTCCGCTTCGGCGGCATGAACAATTTCCAGATCCAGTTCTGCAAGCAGCAAGGCGTAGTGCCGCTGACGCGCGACTATGTCACGACCGAGGAAGAACGGCTCCGGAAGATTGAGAGGAAGACTCCGCTGCTCAAGAGTGTGAGCCGCTAGCGCGCTTTCCGGCCACGTGGAATCACGTGGCCGAAAAGAATTCGCGACAAGCCAATATGTTGGAGCAAATTCTTATCGGCCAAGTCTGCAACTTGGCCGGAATTTGCTCTGGTCAGGGTTCTCCGGCGCCTATTTCCAATTTGCGGCGAGCAACGTAGGCCGAGAGTTCCTCACGGATTGCTTCATCCATCGGAGGCTGCTGGTATCCTTCCAATGCCTTTTGCCAAAGGAGCGTGGCGCGCTCAGTTGCGGTCTTGCTGCCTGAGGCTTCCCAGGCTCCATGGTTCTGCCAATCAGAGAGCAGCGGTTCATAGAACGCCTTTTCATAGCGGGCCATGGTGTGTTCCGTTCCGAAGAAATGCCCACCGGGCGGAGCAGCGGTGATTGCCTCCACGGTGTTCTCACCATCGGCAGAATATGGCTCGAGAAATGCCGCCATGTTCTGCATCATTTCCACATCGAGGATCACCTTCTCGTACGAGGCAACGAGCCCGCCCTCCAGCCAGCCCGCGCCGTGAAGCACGATGTTGGTATGGGCCATGACAGTGCTCCACAGGGACATGCCGCTTTCGTAAGTCGCCTGGGCATCGACGATGTTGGAGGCGTTGCAGTTCGACGACCTGTAGGGCAGGCGGTAGCGGCGGGCGAGCTGGCCTGCAATGATGTTTGCCCTTGCGTTCTCCGGCGTTCCAAAGGCAGGTGCGCCTGACTTCATGTCGACATTGGATGTGAAGGCGCCGTAGATGACGGGCGCTCCTGGATTGACAAGCTGCGTGAGGGCTATAGTGAGAAGGGCCTCGGCGTTCTGCTGCACCATCGCGGCGGACAGCGTGACCGGAGTCATGGCGCCCATCAAGGTGAATGGTGTGACGACCACCGGCTGGCCATGCTCCGCCAGCGCGATTAGGCCCTCCGTGAGCGGATCATCCAGCAGGCGCGGGGAATTGACATTGATGACGGCGCAGAAGGCAGGTTCCTTCTTCATCTCCTCGATGCTCATGCCCTTGGCAATGGCCACCATGTTGACTGCATCGAGAATGCGCCCGCGACCAATGGCGGAGCCGAGGAAACTCTTGTCGGTGAGCACAAGGTCGGCCTCATAGACATCGAGGTGGCGCGTGTTTGCGGGAAGCTCCACGGGCGCGCAGCACTGCCCTCCGAGCATGTGGATGATGTTGAAGTGCTGGGCGAGGCGGATGAGATTCTGGTAATCCTCCATATTGCCCGAGCGCCGGCCTTTGACGTTGCAATGGACGCTGGGCGGCCCCGAGACAAAACCGAAATTGATGGCATTGCCGCCCATGGGAAGAGGCCGGCTGCGATTGCGGGATACCAGGTCGAACCTTTCCGGGGCTGTTTTAAGCGCTGCGGTGATCAGGGATTCATCGGCCCGGACCATCTGGGTTTCAAGGTCGACCAGCGCGCCGGCTTTTCTGAAAAGCTCCAGGGCCCGGGCATTGAGAATTTTCATGCCATGCTCTGACAGCAAGCGCGTGGAATCGTCGTGAAGGCTTTGGAGCTGTTCCTCAGTCAGTATCGCCAGAGGCGGGTGCGGATTGCGGACGATTGACCAGGGCCTTTGCGGAATGCCGGCATGGGCGCGAACTGATTTGGCACTTCTCCCGCCTGGCCGACGCATTCTGCTTGTTGCTTCCATACACCGATCTTAACAGAAGCAACGGCTATGTATTGGTGAGATTTCCATCCCCCGGTTGACATCAGAGGCATGGAATGAGCGTTTATCATTGCTATTTGCGTATCATAACCCACAGCTGTTGTAGGGACCGTATTGGCAATCCTCGACTTTGGTTATTCCAATCGTCGACACCGGTTTTTTTGTTTTTGTTTCAACTATCCAGGCAGAAATAATTGTTTCATCCTCATTGATTTTTGCGACTGTACTGTAGTGCACGTTCGCTTTGAGGTCCGCCAATACATCAACATAACCGATGCCCATGCCTCGAAGGAGTGGGATGCCGCGCTTTGTAATTCCGAAATTCACAAAGACCGTGACTACCTGCTGTCCGGGCAAATGGTTGCGGGGGCGAAAAAATCCGGCAAAGGCCTTGCCATTAACCCGGGATGGGCGGACCAATATACCCCCCAAACGGCCCGGGTACCTCGTGTAGGTCGAGTTGAGATCTACGAAGCCCTTCTTTGCCTTTGCATATGCAGATGGCGACGCAAGAAACGCCAGGAACAGTAGTGAAATAATTATTTTTGGCTGCATTTCATCCCCTCTGGTCAATGACGCGAAATATTGCGCGAGCAGAAATTGTTTGGCCAGAACAATTCCCCATTTTTGAGGCGGTTTGCTATGGACTACCTGTGCTTGACACATTGGGGATGGCTCGGCATATGCCACGGCGCGCCTTGTGTTCGCCGTTTTTGCGGAGCCAAAGCGCCGTTTCCCCGGTGAAATGGGAGAGTGTCCCGAGTGGCAAAGGGGGCGGACTGTAAATCCGCTGCCGTACGGCTTCGAAGGTTCGAGTCCTTCCTCTCCCACCATCGCCTTGAATGTGTAAGCTAGGCGTTTCCGGCGCGGGTGTAGCTCAATGGTAGAGCAGCAGCCTTCCAAGCTGAATACGAGGGTTCGAT